>JANPPO010000475.1:0-10730 GCA_031428555.1 Bdellovibrionales bacterium
AATTTTCCTTCCGTTTTAAGATCGACTCGTTATATGCAGTATAAATTTGTTCTTGAAACAGATAATACGACTTATATGCCGAATATAAATGTTGTGGGACCCGGAAGATAGTCAGCTTTCTTTTGAGTCGGAGTATCGACGCAAGATCAGCAACCAAAAAACTAAGTGCTGCAATTTGTAAAACAATAGAAGTTGTCTTTTTCATGCTCTTGGTCGTTAATTGAGAGCATGAAATATCTAATCGCATTTAGCTTAAGTTTATCCGCTTGTTCAACTTTCAAAAAAAGTACAGATCCCAAATATCATCACGTGAACCTGCCTGCAGAAAAATCACGCAATCAGTACGATGCTGTGGGATCTAAATTTATGGTGTCAACTCAAGGCCCCCTTTCTACGCAAGCGGGGATTGATATCTTAAATAAGGGTGGAAATTTGTTTGATGCCTTTACGGCGATCTCATTTGCAATTGGAGTTGAAAGACCCCACTCAACTGGAATCGGTGGCGGTGGGTTTGTTTTATTTTATTCAGCCAAGGAAAAGAAAGTTTACGCTTTTGATTTCCGCGAGACTGCTCCTAAGAAAGCTCATTCAAAAATGTATTTGAATCCGGATGGCACACTTGATCCTAAAAAATCAGTTGTGGGCGCACTTTCGGTAGCAACTCCTGGACACGTTGCCGGAGTTTTAGAAGTACAGAAAAAATATGGAAAATTAAAGTTGAACGATGTTTTAGCGCCAGCAATTAACATGGCCGAAAACGGCATTAGCGTCTACCCTGCCCTGTTTCGCGCAACCAGCGAAGAACAAGAAAACTTGGCGCGATTTCCGTCATCTAAGAAAATCTTTCTTGATGCAGATGGAAAGCCTTGGCCTGTGGGACATAACCTTGTTCAAAAAGATTTAGCCAAAACGATGAAACTGATTGCAGCACAAGGGGCAAAAGCCTTTTACCAAGGCGAGATCGCGCAAAAAATTGCAGCAACAGTCGCAAGCGAAAAAGGGATTTTATCTTTAGGTGATTTAAAAAGCTATAAGCCGAAGTGGCGAACACCTGTGAAAACGACGTACGGCCAATTCGAAGTTTTTAGCCAGCCATTACCAAGCGCTGGTGGCTTACAAGTGATTCAGATTTTAAATACTTTGGAAAATGCAGAGCTCAAAACACATGGACCGCAGGATCCTCGCTCGATCCATTTTACGGCAAGTGCGATGCAACAATCTTTCTATGACCGAGCTAATTCGTTAGGTGATCCTGATTTCGTTAAAGCACCTGTTGAAAAATTAACTTCTAAAAAATACGCAGAAGAAATTCGCGCCTCCATTCTAGAAAATAAAGCTAAGCGCGAAAATGATGTCATGATTCGCAAAGAATCTCCGGATACGATTCATTTTACATTGATGGATGCCGAAGGAAATATAATCACCAGTACCCAAACAATAAATGGTTACTATGGTTCTGCGTTGGTTGCAGAAGGCACTGGCATTATGCTCAATAACGAAATGGATGATTTCGCTACTCAAGTTGGTGCAAGTAATTTATACGGCGCCATCGGCGGAGAAAATAATCTCATCGCACCTTACAAGCGGCCGCTCAGCAGTATGTCCCCGACTCTCGTTTTACAAAATGGCACACCCTATATGGCTCTTGGCACCCCATCAGGCACTCGAATTGTTTCTTGTGTGGCTTTGACCTTGCTGAATGTTTTGGAATACGACTTACCCCTCTGGGAAGCTATCGCATTGACCCGCTATCATCATCAATGGAAAAAAGACGCTATTCAGGTCGAGGCTTCCACTTTCCCATCAGAAACTATCAGTGCACTTGAAAAGATAGGCTACGATGTCTACGAGCAAGATTTAGGCTGCCGTATTCAAGCTATCCAAAAAAAGGGAGAAATTCTACGCGGAGTTTCTGACCCTCGCGAACAGGGCGCAAGCCAGGGACTTTAAGCAGAACTAGATTTCTGGTACTGGGCGAATCTTTGCCCATTCTGTCTTAGTTAAAAACGTAACGCTTTCAGTATTAGGATCAAAAACTAAGTAAATATCTTTTCGATCTAATTTGCGTTTAAGATTTTCCACTTTTTTATCTAAACTTATTTCCTGAACTCCGTAATCGGTTCCTTCGCGAAGAACGAAGGATTCCAAAATACTTTGCAAAGCATCGGGACTTAATGAAGATGGAGTAATTTCAACAGGGTGCTGTGGCGCCTCTGATTGATTTGCGGTCGGTCGATTTTCAGCCGACTGAAACTTATCATCTGTATCCATTCTTTAACCCTTCCCTATTCTTCAGACTTAAATTTTTCTAAACGAGTTTTATATTCCGTCATCAGGCAGTCTTTGTCTTTACACTTATCTCGATTGTTTTTAAGCCAGTTTTTTTGTTCGTCGCGAACTGCTTTTGTATCTTCAGATTTTTCTAACAGGATTTTGACTTCTGCACCCAAGCGATTATCAAGCTTTGCCAATTCTTCATCTGTGCAAATTATTTCTTCGACTTCGCTTCGTTGTTTTTTGCATTCAAAAGAAGTCAGGTACATTTTTGCTTGCTTCTTCCCTTTAGAAAAAGCTGATAAAATTTTTGTTACTTCATCGCGAGCATTCGCCTGAAAACTAATTTTGCATTTGAAATTACTTTTACAAATTTGGTAAAGACTTTTTTCAACCGAAGAGCCCATCTTCACAGAATAAATATCATCTCCGCATTCGAGCGTAGATCCATAGCTTTGTTTCTTTACGTCACACTCGACACTATCGAGTCTTTTATTTTTTGCATGAGTTGAAAATCCAAAAAGTAGAACAAATTGGAACAGGATAAAGGCTTTTTTCATAATTTCATCCTCTAGAAAAATTAAATTAACTTACAACGCAATCTATACTTCTGCTTTAATACACAAATTTCGATCCTAAAAACTAAGCAGATCATCGCATCTAAAGCTGAAACTAACTTGCGAAGTTGTCAAATCTTCTTAACACACAACTTTGACACACTTCACAAGTCGAAATAAATAGAAATCCAGTTTATTATTTACTCTTCTACATCAAAAGGAATGAACTTCATTTGAATTCACACCACGGCATACCTCGCATTTTGACAGTAGACGATCGTTCGGAAAATCTTCTGGTTTACGGTGCTTTACTAAAAAGCATTCAATGTGAAGTCGTAGCCTGTAATTCCGGATTAAAAGCAGTCGAATACCTAGCTGAAAATGAAGCTGCACTCATTTTATTGGATGTTCAAATGCCTATCATGGATGGCTTTGAAGTAGCTCGAAGAATTCGCGAGATGCCCCATCACGCTGTAACGCCTATACTGTTCGTAACTGCTGCGGATCATGATCGTCAGCAAATTCTCAAAGCAGCAAGACTAAAAGTTGCAGATATCATTTACAAGCCAATCGATGTCGAAGTTTTTTTAGCCAAGATCCAAATTTTCCTAGATTTATATGAATCGAGAGAATTTAAGAAAATAAAAGACCAAACAACCTTCATTGAAGCTCCGGGTGAAGTCTCAAAATTGTATCAAGAAAGTGACTGGGGCAAAACCGCACTTGGAACCGTTAATCAATGGCCGCTGAGTTTAAAGACTATGGTTGGCGTTATGTTAAATTCCAAATTTCCTGCTTACATAGTTTGGGGACCTGAACGAATTCTGCTTTACAACGACGCGTACACTCCACTTTTAGCAGACAAGCATCCTAAAGCACTAGGCAGTGATATTAGGGAAGTTTGGCCCGAAATCCTTGATGTACTCGAGCCTCTTTTAAATTCCGTCTTTTCCGGCAAAGCCAGTTACTTCGAAGATTTTCCACTTCAACTATATAGAAATGGAAAAATGCAAGAAGGCTATTTTCATTTTTCTTACAGCCCTATACGAGATGATGACGAAGAAATTCGCGGTCTTTTGTGTACTGCTATCGAAACGACCGCCCTCAAACAAGCAAATGAACGACTTTCAAAAATTCATAGTATTAGCTCAAGCTTGACGAAATCTCTTACCATCAAGGATATCGCTCAAGTTGTCGTTAATGAAGGCGTCCCCGCCGCCGGAGCCAAAGCCGGAGTCTTGTGCCTTCAAAATTCTGATGGGCTTCACTTAGACGTCATTCACTCGTCTGGGTACGATGATCAAATTCTAGGCCTTTACCAAAAAATTGCGATCGTTGAAAAATTCCCCCTTTGTGAAGCGATAAAAAGCGAAATGCCACTTGTTATTCAGCCAAATGAAAACTTAGAACATAAATTTCCAAACCTTTTGCTTAAAACTGATTGGCATACGCGAAAAGCTCTTGTCGCGTTTCCAATAAAAATTCGCGGCAAAACATTAGGCGTTTTAGGTTTAACTTATGACTTCGATCAGATTGTTGATCAGAAGACTTTAAATCTGATTCAAACTTTGACAGAGTTAACAGGCCAAGCCATCGATCGCGCTGATGTCTATGAAAAAGAAATTGCTGCAAGACTTTCAGCTGAAGTGGCAAAAGACGAAGCCGAACGTGCGAACATGCTGAAATCAGCTTTCCTAGCAAACATGTCCCACGAAATCAGAACTCCCCTCGGAGCCATGATCGGCTTTGCAGACTTGCTCAAAGATCCAAATATTTCTTCCAATGAACATGCAAGCTACATCGAGATCCTACTTCGGAACGGTGAACAACTTTCGGTTATCATAAATGATATCCTCGATTTATCAAAAGTTGAAGCCGGCCACTTAACTTTGGAATATTTTGAAGCTCATCCTGATTTGATTGCTAGCGAAGTGGTTTCACTTTTAAAAATGAAAGCCAAAGAAAAGAATCTTGAGCTTACTTACATCACGCACGAAAGTACGCCAACGACTGTGACTTCAGACCCTACTCGAATCCGCCAGATCTTGTTAAACTTAGTCGGTAACGCCATTAAATTTACGCACTCGGGTGGAATTTATATTACAAGTTTCGGTCACGTAAATGAAGACGGCACAACCGGCATAACATTCGAGATTAAGGACACCGGGATCGGAATTCCCAATGAACAAAAAGATCGCGTGTTTGAAATGTTTGTTCAAGCCGATGGCTCGATGACTCGTAGATTCGGCGGAACAGGCTTAGGTCTTGCACTTTCAAGACGCCTTGCCAGAGCAATGGGTGGAGATGTCAAAGTTAAAGATTCGACATTAGGCGAAGGCAGTATCTTTTCAGTCACAATCGAAAGTCGTCCGGAACTTCTTCAAGCATCTAGGTTTAACCAACCTGCCATTTCCGAAAGCAATGAGGCTATCAAGATCGATGCACTTCAAGATGTTCGAGTGTTAGTTGTGGACGATGCTCCGGATAATCAATTTCTTATTCGAAGCTTTTTATCAAAGCGTGGCGCTCAAGTGGACTCTGCTGAAAATGGCTTAGAAGGTTACAAAAAAGCTTTGATCGGTGGCTATGACATCGTCTTGATGGATATTCAAATGCCAGTTATGGATGGCTACACCGCCACACAAAAATTACGAGATCATGGCTACAAAAAACCTATTATTGCACTGACCGCCCATGCCATGAATGAAGTCGCAAAAAAATGTTTAAATGTTGGTTGCACAGATCACTTGGCTAAACCCATTGACTCTAAACAGTTAATTAGGACAATTGCCAGGTATTCGACACCTCATTAAGAATATTCAAGGGGCAAAAAATTTGAGCCAGAGTCCAAATAAGAAAATGAATCGCAAAGTCCTAGTCCTTATGACAATTCTGATCACGGCTATCGCAATTACCCTTTACGCAAACTTAAGAAGTCCGCAAAAAGAATTAAGTTACGAAATCGTTATTACTGAAGGTATTCAGTCAAAACACTTTATCCGAGTGTTGGGTCACTTGATGGGTCCCATGATCACAGACGGTAACAAAATTCGCGCTCTTCATAACGGTGATGAAATTTTTCCGGCTATGATTTCGGCAATCAAATCAGCACAGAAAACAATTACTTTCGAGTCATACATTTATTGGTCAGGAAAAGTCGGTAATGAATTTGCTAGCGCCTTAAGCGAAAAGGCCCAAGCTGGAGTCAAAGTTCACCTCCTTATCGATTGGCTTGGAAGTCAAAGCATCGAAGATAAACTGGTTAAGCAAATGAAAGATAGCGGAATCGAAATTCAGTTTTACCATCCATTAAGGTGGTACAATGTTTCACGACTCAATAATCGAACTCACAGAAAAATTTTAGTTGTTGATGGCAAAGTTGGTTTCACCGGTGGTGTCGGCATCGCCGACGAATGGACTGGTGATGGCCTGCAAAAAGATAAATGGCGCGATACTCATTACGAAGTGACCGGACCCGTTGTTTCCCAAATGCAGGCGGCGTTCATGGATAATTGGATCAAAACTCAGTCAAAGGTTCAAACTAGTCCCGACTATTTTCCGACAGCAGAAGCCCCAAGCGGGGAAAGCTATGCGCAAATGTTCAAAAGTTCCAGTCGTGAAGGCGCCTCCAGTGTCCGAATTATGTATATGATGGCAATCGCAGCGGCGAAGAAATCAATTCTAATAGAAAACGCTTACTTCGTTCCTGACGAAACAACAATCAAAGAACTGATCAAAGCCCGAGACCGCGGCGTCACAGTCGAAATCATTACTCCAAAACATATCGATAATGAGTTTGTTAGATACGCTTCTCGCGAACAATGGGGACCGCTACTTGCCGCCGGGGTTAAGTTTTATGAGTATAATCCCGCCCTTTTTCACTGCAAAGTATTTATCGTAGACGAATACTTCGTAAGCATTGGCTCGACAAATTTCGACGAAAGATCTTTTAGATTGAATGACGAAGCCAATTTAAATGTTTTAGATTCTAAGTTCGCTCTTGAGCAGATTAGGACATTTGAAAAGGATCGCAGTTTATCCGAACCCATCACTTTCGAAAAATGGAAAAACAGACCCGCGAAAGAAAAAGTGATCGAATACTTAAGTTCACTCCTACACTCGCAGATTTAGTTATTTCTTATCGATGTCGACTTTTCCGGCATTTTTAAATGGAATCGATATCAAACCCATTTTCACAGAACCATCCAACTTATAATCAACTGACTGATCTTGAAGATAATCATTTAAAGACTGCATCAAATCTGTGTATTTAACTTTTATTGGAAGCGATACACTTGAAGTTGATTCCGCTGCTACGTTGATTTTTTCAGAAAATACACCTTGGGTAAAAGGCTTACCGTTTAGCTCTAAATTATAGATCACCTGATCAATGGCTAAAGCCACCTTATTTGGATTTTCGATTCCCAAATTAAAAACGAACTTCGCGTCGTTGAAAGTCATGTCTCTGACATCAACTTTTTTTAAGTTAACGACGGGCTTTTTTAGATTGTCTTGGAAATAGGCGCAAGATGATAAAAATAAAAAACTTAAAAATAGGAAGTATTTCATTTGCAAAGGATTAGCATTTAAAAAAACTTCAGGCAACTGCCCGATTATTAAAAAAAGCTTATCTGTTCTGAAAATCAGCGACCGCATAATACCCCAGGATTGCTTTTTTTTCAGAACAGAACTCAAATATTTGAGAAGTGACTCTTACGAGTATTTAAAGAGTCACTTTCAAAAATTCGCTTTTAAATTATCGAATTGTCATTTCAGATTCAGGCTTGATGCTAGTTCTAGCAGCCGAAAGCTGAGTTGTTAACATTTGGTAAGTTTTTGTGTATTGCTCTCCTAATGTAACTAATTCTTCTTCAGAACAAGCTTTTTTAAGATCAGCAAGCATCTCTTCTTCTTCTTCTTCAACGTGATGCTTAACTAGTTCTGCTAAAACTTTTGATTTAGCTTGAAGTTCGTCAGAGAAATCAGATTCAAAGTTAGAAGCTTCCAATTCGTCAGCCAATAAATCAGCTACTGCATGTTCTTCGTAACCTTCTAGGATAACATCGTGTACTTCTTTTTTATCTACAACATTGTCATAGAGTGCTGCTTCTTCGCTTTTTGCGTGAAGTTTTAAATCTACTAGAAATTTTTTCAACGCAGACTTTTTCTGAGCAGGCTTAGCACTATCGCTTGTCAGAATCTGGATTCCCTCTTTAAGCGGCTTGTGATCATTCTTGATAAGCGTAATAATGTTTTCTTTTTCCATACTTCTCTCCTTAGTGTTATTGAACATAGTTTTTCTGCTCAACTTCGTTTAATGCATCCGAGATGAATACCCGTTGAATGCGCAGTGAATACTAACTGCAAACGCCGGGCCCACTGTTAAACGAAAGTATTCGTTTTAAAATCTTTGACGGGGAATTTTTCCCCATTTAAACAAGATGCAGTTCATAAATATGTTAAAAAGGAGTTTTTAATGATGTCGCGTAAAACTTTATCAACTTGGTCAATTATCATGATCATCGTTTTCGGAGGAGTCGTTATACTTTATCCATTAATCTTTAGTTCTGAGCATGAGTCGACAACACCTGCAGCTGGAGCGGGAGTTAACACTCCGCCAACTCTGCCAGTTCCCCCGCAAGCACCGCCTGTTCAGCCTGCTGTAAAATAAGCTAAATCAAGTTTAGACCTTAATTAAATGACCAGCCCTTATCTTGGCACTTGATGAAGCGATGACTTGTTGTCGCTTCAAAAGATGATTCATCAACCAGATCATATCGAGTGATCGCAAGCTTAGGGATTTTCTCTTCAAATTGAATATCAAGTAAGTTAAACGAATTATTTGCATCGAGCCTTGTCCGAGTTGAAAGACAAGTCCCCGCAACACCGATTATCATGGGGCGCTTAATTTCTGGGTACCGATGCGCTGATAAGCAGACAAACGGATCATGAATATGACCACTCAAAACCACATCCACATCATAACGACTTAAAATTTCAATTACTTCTTTACGATTCGTTAAAAGATTTTTTTCATCCACACGTTTTGGACAGTCCATTGGGTGATGGAAGACGACGATTCGAACTTGATGGTCGGTCATCGTTTCTTTTAATCGACGCTCTAAAACTGAAAGATCAATCTCTCCTTGGATGGCACGAGATCTTCGAGTGGAATTTAGCGCAAGAACGTGGACAGTCTTAAGGTCCAATTCCTGATTCAGTTTTCCTTTCAAAATGTTTTTAAACCCAAAATAAGGATGAAAAAAACGTCCGAAAATGTTGTACATCGGAATATCATGATTACCAGGCAACACAAGAACCGGAATATGGTCAAAAGTACGAGTGAAAATTCGAGCTTCTGCAAATTGCTTAAGCCGTGCCCGCTGAGTGATATCTCCACTAATCAGAATGGCATCAGGGTTTAAAACTTTCATCGAAATTAAAAGTGCTTTCATAGCACTGGGCTTTATTGTTCCAAAGTGCGGATCTGACAAGTGTACTAAACGAAGCCCGCTCATACCTGCGATACCATCAGATTTAAACTTTTCGGCAATGACTTAACTATCAGCGGACAGGTCATGGGAAAGAGCTCTCCGTCTAAGGCGACGGTTTTATTTGGATGCCGGGTTTCAATCGTCAACGAATCAACGCAAAAACTTTGGATCGAATCTTCGCGCTCAAGTAATTTAAAAATCCCGTGATAAATAATTCGTATCAGCCCCCACCAAGTAATTGGTTTCAAAATCACAACAGCCAGCAAGTCTTGCTTCATGCATTTGGCTACATCCATTTTGAGATCACGTAGCTGAAGCGCATTGTTTCCGATAAAGACCATCGGAGTCATTGTATTCGTCATCGTTTTTTCGGTCATCAAATTCACATGCAAATATTTTTTATGTCCTTGAATCAGACTCAGCAAAGAGGAAAGAATCGCGACAACTCGATTTCGTCCCCAGCGATTCGTTCGAATTTCCCGATCCTTAATCGATTTTGCATACAAACCCAAGCTTGCGTTAATCAAAAATACTTTGCCATTTATTTCACCAAGGCGAACGGGCTTCACCTTCCCCGAAAGGGCAATATTAAAGGCTGCTTCGAGGTCTTCAGGTATTTCATGAGTGCGAGCGAAAAAATTAAAAGTTCCACAAGGTACAACGGCGAATTTGACATTTCTTCCATGTGCGGCTTGTGCAACTGAACGAATCGTTCCGTCACCACCGGCGGCGACAACTGTGCCCCCGTCTTTTTCTGCAGCAGCAACTGCTGCTTCAGCAATCTTATCAAGTTCATCAGGCTTTGAAGTTTGATGGTGAATCAATTCAATGCCACTTTCTGCGCACAATCTTTTTGCCATTTCAGGCAAGCTCTCGCCGCCACCCGTTCCAGATTTTGGGTTCGCAATCAGGTGTATTTTTCGAGCAGTATTTTCGTTTATCATAAAACAATGTCCTCAAACAGATTGCCAAGGGTCAAGGCTATAAACTAAGTTTTGTCGCAAACTGTTTATCGTTTTACTTTTAGAGTTCGTAAAATGAAACAAACAGACTTACATTCTTCATTAAGGCGCGAATAAATTTCGCACTTTTAAGTCATGAACTGGACCATTTCACTGGAACTACGCACACAAATCTATGAAGATTTCTTCACAAGCCATGCTCGAAACAAGCATATAAGTTACGACCTTAAAAAAATTTAATGCAGCTGTTATTCTGCAATATTCTTGTCCCTTTCTGGCTAAAAACGGCTTAAAAACATATAAATGAGACATCAGGTTAAAATCTGTTAGTCCCCAATAGGATTAAGGATTTAACCCTGCGAAATTTCAAGGAATGACGATTATGAAATCTGACAACACAAATGAAGATCGATCTGAACAACAGAAATGCAAAACCGGGGTAA
>JANPPO010000476.1:0-6556 GCA_031428555.1 Bdellovibrionales bacterium
GAGCGACCACTTGGAGAATTCCAAGTCGCAAACTGTGCAGTAGTTGGCATTTAATCTCTTAAAACAACGCGCCACGGCTTGAAGCAATAAATCCATGGGTTTTCAATGCAAATTGACCATGGATTTTTCATTTGACCCAGACGTGCTTCAATCAGTAGCAGGTGGTAGGTCAGCGCTGGAAATGCGCAGACTTCATATCCTAAATCTCGAGGCTGCAAACTCCTTTTTGCTGAGCTATGGGTTCGACATCCACCACGAAGATGACGTTCGAAGACTTTGGCATCATCACAGACGCGCGATCGTTTTGATGCAAGAAAAGTTGGGCTTTGCTGAAGCCGAAATTCCAGACGAAGTGAAAGATCCAAAAGTCTTGGAAGATTTGCGACTGTTGTTGTTATACGCCAGCCGTGATTTTAGTGATCCTCTTCAGAAATGGGCATGTGCCGTCTTAAGATGCATGCATGTTTTTGTTCACGCCGAAAGCGATCTCTTTAGTTTTTTCTCGGAAGAAATTCAAAAACAAATTCTGTCTCCGTTTGAGAAAACAATTTCCCACGCAGGCGAGGGCATCGAACTTCGAGGCCACGTCAAAACTGACGATATCATTTCCCTGTCGGATTTTAAGATTAAGCCTTTTAAGACCTCATCCAGTACGGTCATCAAACTTTTAGCGCGGCCGGAAGCGCTTGCTATGCGAATTTTTGATAAGATCGGCGTGCGATTTGTAACGAAATCACTTTTTGATAGTTTTAAAGTGATCAGATTTTTAGTCAGGGAAAACCTGATTAGTTTTCCGCATATCATGCCTGATCAGTCATCAAATAATCTTTATCCGGTTGATCTCTTTTTAAGTGTTTGTGATGATCTTGAAAAAATAAACCTCAGAGACGATGCCGAGATTGAAAGCTATTTCCATTCCAAGTTAGTAAAATCAGGTGCAGACAAGTTGTTCAGAAAAATTAATGAACAATCTGCGATTGATTTTAAATTTATTAAATTCATCTCTCGAAAACTTGTTCGAATTCGTCCGCAAGGCACGCAGGAAGAGTTTAGTTTCTTTTATCCTTTTGAAGTCCAAATCATGGATCAGAAAGCCTTTGATAGCGCGCTAACAGGGCCAACAGAACATCTGGCTTATAAAGAGCGCCAAAGATTAGCAGCGCGCAGAAGACTTTTCCCTGAAGATGAAAAGGTAGTACCCACTTGAAACTGCTTCTCATTTTTCGTTCAACTGTGGCAGCTATCTGTTTTGCTGCTGTTACGTTCGCACTATCGGCGTCGGCGATCTTTTTTAGTTTTTTTACGACTTCAGTTCGCATTCCAAGACTCCACATCAAGTGGTGGGGACAAATTGCATGTTGGCTATTCGGAGTCGAAGTAGTCGTTCACGGTAAAGACCGCTGGAAGCGCGAATCCGGTGGGGTCGTCTTATTTAATCACACAAGTTTTTTCGATATTTTCGCAATGGTTGGATTTTTACCCGATATGCGCTTCGGAGCTAAGATCGAGCTCTTTAGAATTCCAATTTTTGGTACTGCAATGAAAAAAGTGGGAATACTTCCGATCGATCGCGAACGCAGAGAAAAAGTTTTCGAAATTTACCAACAAGCGGTTGAAAGACTCACGAATGGTGAAAAAATTGCTTTAGCACCTGAAGGAAAAAGAACTTCAAATCCTGATCAATTGTCAGAGTTCAAATCGGGTCCCTTTATTTTTGCGCTGCAATCGCGGGTGGATTTAATTCCAGTTGTGATTAAAGGTGCTTATAAAATCCTTCCAAAAGCCCAATGGTTACCGAACATTGATCAGTTTACCTCAACCATTCATCTTTATGTTTTAGAGCCTGTAGCGACTAATATTGAAGTTCAGGAAAAGCGGGCCGATCTTCAAAGTTTGATTCGAATTCAAATGCAATCGGTTCTAGATTCTCCAAATGAACAAATTTGAAAGGTCATTAAAATGAACTCAAAAGTCATTGGCTCCATTATTTTAGTTATGGCTCTGACCGCTGGAATTCTTTTTTACGTCAATTCCCAAGTTGGAAGCCTTCAATTTTTATCGGGATCAAGTTCACCTGAAAAATCAGAAGAATACTTAAGATGCGAACTTTTAGTTTCGGAAATTGAAAAAGCTGAAAGCTGTGAACAAAAGTGGAGTCAGTTCCAGCAGCAGTTCAACGGATGTGAAAGTTTTGCTCCATCAGAACCTAGCGAAGAACAACTCGAAAGCAAAACCTTTAGGGATGTGATTTTAGATGTCGGCGGATGTTTTAGCCGAGAGGGTAAAAAAGAGTTAGCTTTACAAGTATACGCAAGGGGACTTCTCTTTGAAGACTGGATGATCGAAGATCACTTTAATTCTTACTCGGCGCATTTTTTAATTAAGCGTGCAAGAGATTTAGCTCAAGCGACAAACAATCCAGTTTGCCTTGATAAAAAAGGCTTTCAAAAACAAATTCAGAAATTTGTTGCGACCAAAAATTCCGCAGATATTAAGACAACACTTTATTCAGAAGATATTTTGGACACGCAAGTCATGGCATCAGACGCTGGCGGGTATCTAACTTACACGCAGTGGAAAGAAGTCTTTGAAGATAGTAGCCCGCAGTACAAATTAAAATACTTTAAAGAGATCGAACAGGATTGTCACCTGACCACGGGCTGGGATGCGGATTATCCTTGGCGTGCGTTCTGCGCTGAAAAGTTAGGTGGCGATCAGTGTTATTACCTCACAACGATCTATGCAGGAATCGAAGCAACGATGGAAGATTTTGAGCTCTTTAAAAAAAGCTCGACTCCTGCGCTTGAAACTTCAGGGGACTAGAATCCACTGATTTGATAGGACGTGGGATTTGAGTTTTGCAACCGTGACGCCGGTATCGATTTTCATAATCACTTGAGATTTCGGTAACGGTTCCAAATCCAAAACTTTTAAATGAATAAACGCGCGATTGCGATTTCCAGAATTTTGTAAAAGTCTTGCAAGGTCTGTATATTTTAGAGAAGGCTCGAAAGTTTTTCCTTCGTCAGTTGATCTAAAAGTTCCAACAAACCAAACACCAGCAGGGTGGATGCAAACTGGCCAGTCGTCATTCCCAAAGAAGCGAACTCGCTTCCAATTTTTTCCATCAGTCGTTTTGTAGATTCCGCCCGCTGAAGCCAGGCCTTTTTTCGTTTTCGAATCATAGCTGATACCGCTTAACTTCTTCTTGAGAAGCTCCGCAGTTGTGATGGTTTCAATTCCAATTGTATCGCTTAAGAGATCTCGTCTCCACCAGATAAGTCCGTGGCCTTTGACTTCGCTCTGGGTCCAGCGAATCGCTTGAGGTTTCACCAAATCTATTCTTGTGCCCTTAGCTAGGCTTGAGTGTTCGCCTGAAATGAGCGCTCTATTTTTAGAGCCTCTGAAGGCCCTGAAGTTATTTAAGCTTACTTTCTTATTCGCACTGACGATCACACTTAAGCCATCTCGGTAGCGGATTCTTTCCCAAACTTTTTTCGAGTTATCCCAGCCGAATTCGGCAAAGTCGACTCTGCCAATCAGTTCCGTCATCGGAGCATAACCCTGATATGAGCCTGCTTGAATAAACCCATACCCACTTTGCATATTAAGAAGTGTAAACCGTGACAAGGCAGGGATCAAAAGAAGCTGCTTTGCATTTGCTTGGGGTTTGGCTTTCAGTGACAACGGAGCAATATTCACCCAATGGCCGGGATCACTTTCGACAATATCTAAGCTTGAGGTCAGCACGTAACCCATTTTTCCAGCAGAATGTCTGACTCTAGCAAATGCACCTTGAAGTGATTGAATCTCTAAAAGTTGATTTTCATTAAGTCGCAAAACTTGGGGAGAATTCAAATCTGCCGTTGAATAAAGGGGTGAAGCTTTTTTAATTTTCACTTTCCATGCGACATTGATTTCTCTTAAAATCTGCTCATTTTGCACATTCAAAGTTTTAGAGCCAACGGACGCTTCGAAATTAAATTCGGTGTAAGACTGCCTTGTTTGCGCAAGCAAATCGTTCTTTGAAGCATAGCCAGAGACAAATAAGCTCTCCGGAGTTTTATAGAAGGCAGTGGCTGGCTGGAACGCGACCTCGAATAGGCTAGCGGAGGCAGGAAAGAAGTTTCCATTCAGCAGAGTCAAAATCAGGACAAGAGAGCTGAAGTAACTTCTTGTTTTAAGAGGCATAGGCGTAAGCATTCTCCTGGTAGAATGCCATGCGGTGTTAAGGAGTTACAAGGGGCTCTCGTAGCAACTAGATCTTTTGACGGCCCAACTTCACTTTGCTACATCTGTGGAGGCTTATAACTGCGAACAAATGCGATCTAATAAATGCGAGGTGTCAATGGCTCTTCAGAATATCGGTGTAATCGGCGCAGGCCAAATGGGGAACGGAATTGCTCAAGTAGCAGCTTCGAAAGGTTTAAACGTCATCATGATGGACGTTTCAGCTGCCGCGGTTGAAAAAGGAATAAAGACCATTCAAGCATCTTGTGATCGATTGATTAAAAAACAAGCCCTAACGGAAGAACAAAAAACTCAGCTTTTGAGTCTCATCAAAACAACTTCTTCGCTTCAAGATTTAAAAGATTGCGATATCGTAATCGAAGCTGCGACAGAAAATATTGATCTTAAACTGAAGATTTTTAAAGACCTTGATCAGGTTGTCAAAAAAGAGGCGCTTTTAGTTTCAAATACTTCTTCGATTTCAATTACAAAAATTGCTTCAGTTACTTCGCGCCCAGAAAAAGTAGCAGGCATGCACTTTATGAATCCAGTTCCTTTGATGAAATTAGTTGAAGGCATTCGCGGTCTTCAGACTTCTTCTGATACTTTTTCTGAAGTTCGAAGTTTGGCTGAAAAGATGGGTAAAGTTTTTGTCGAAAGCACAAAAGACATGCCAGGCTTTATCGTGAACAGAATTTTGATGCCGATGATTAACGAAGCGTTCTTTACTCTTCATGAAGGAATTGCTGAAGCCGCAAGTATTGATGAAGCGATGAAGCTTGGTACGAATCAGCCGATGGGGCCGTTAGCTTTAGCGGATTTTATTGGTCTTGATACTTGTCTTAGTATCATGAATGTACTTCACGATGGTCTCGGAGACACAAAGTATCGACCATGCCCATTGTTAGTTAAGTATGTTGAGGCAGGTTGGCTCGGTAAGAAATCAGGTCGAGGAGTTTATCAATATGCCGTTTGAGTATAAAACTATTGTCTTAAGTTCAGAAAACTCGGTTTGGAAATTACAAATTAATCGTCCGGAAAGTTTAAATGCTCTCAATCTTCTTGTCTTAAGCGAGATGGGTGAAGCCCTCAGAGTGATATCTGAAATGGATTTCGAAGATGCGAAAGCTTTGATCATCACGGGCCAAGGCGAAAAAGCTTTTGTTGCAGGCGCTGATATTAAAGAAATGGCTTCTCTTTCGGCAGAAGAGGCAACTCAATTTTCTAAAAAAGGCCAAAGTGTTTTTTCGGAATTAGAATTAATGAAGATTCCCGTGATTGCAGCGGTGAACGGTTTTGCGTTAGGCGGCGGTCTAGAATTAGCTTTGGGTTGCGATTTTATGTTCGCCTCTGAAATGCGAAGATGGGTTTCCCGGAAGTCTCTTTGGGTTTGATCCCTGGCTTTGGTGGAACCGTCAGGCTTGCGCGCGCTGTAGGTTTAAGAAAAGCTCGCGAACTTATTTTTTCTGGTGATATGTTAACTGCAGCAGAGGCTTTAGATCTTGGTTTAGTGAACAAAGTTGTTCCTTCTGGCGAGTTGATGCAAGCAGTTCAAAAAAGAGTCGAGTCCATTTTAAATAAAGGACCGATGGCCGTCAGCATTGCGAAGAAATCAATTCACCAGGCATGGGATCTGCAAATTGATGAAGCGCTTGCGATGGAAGCTGACCAATTCGGCGAACTTTTTGAGACTGAAGATTCTCAAGAAGGAATGAAGGCCTTCATGGAAAAACGAAAAGCGAAATTTACCGGGCATTAAATACTGGCCTAAAAAAAGTTAAAGTTAGACGGGAACACGATGATACAAAAAGCGCATTCTTGGAAAAATCCGATTCGAATCGTAACTGCGGCTAGTCTTTTTGATGGTCATGATGCCAGCATTAATATCATGCGAAGAATTTTGCAGGATATGGGCGCCGAAGTCATTCACTTAGGTCACAATCAATCGGTTCAAGATGTTGCAAAAACGGTTCTTCAAGAAGGCGCCCAAGGAGTCTGCATTTCTTCCTACCAAGGCGGACACATGGAGTACTTCAAGTATTTGAAGGACTTGCTTGTCGAAAATGGCGCAGGCTACGTGAAAATTTTTGGTGGTGGTGGTGGCGTCATCGTTCACGAAGAAAAGCGTGAGCTCGAAGCTTACGGTATTGATCAAATCTTTCATCCAGACGACGGTCGAAAGCTTGGTTTAGAGGGCATGATTCACATGATCGTTGAATCTTGTGACTTTGATATTTTAGAAGCAAAGAAAAAGGTTTCCAGCGCTCTGCCAAAACAAACAACGCATAATCCTTTCGCGAAAGATTTAATTCCCTCTTACAATTTG
>JANPPO010000477.1:0-1946 GCA_031428555.1 Bdellovibrionales bacterium
GGTTCAAGTTTCTGAACCAGAGCAAGTTGAAGATCGAAGTAATTGTTTAGAATATGAAATCTTACCTGATGAGCCAGTTTCGAGTGGAAACTCTGGTTATAATTCTGGTGGATATACAGCGCCATCTAATCCTGGTTCTTATAATCCAGGAAATAGCCCAGTGGATAGATCGACTCCAAAGAAGGACAAAGGCTCTGGAGAATCGAAGTCTGAAGGCAGAGGCAAAAGCAAAGGCTACTTTGATGAAGGAAGTATCCGCGAAATCACTTTTGACCGATCTCCTGCAAGCCGAAGAGGCCAGTGTTTAAAATACGGCAAAAAATGGATTACAAAAACTTGGACTGAAACAAAGCCAGACATTTCTTACCAATGTTTAAAACAAAGACCACGCTGGTGTACCTGGCCTGTGCGAGTGCCAGTTGCTCGCAGATGTGCTGATCAAAAAGTAAAATACACTGTTCAGTATGAACACGATCCAAAATGGGTTCCAGGTTATGTTGATTCAAAGTCACGCCACAGAGATTACCAACAAATCTTACCTAATAAATTTGAACTTCTTGTTGGTGAATCAGAGAACTTCACAGTTTTCAATAACTATGGTGAAAGCACTCAAGTGCGACCGGCATTTAAAATCGATAGCAAGTGGAATGAGTACTCTCAAAGTATTGAGCCTAAAGCTTTAGCTTGTGAATACAAAAAAACTGGAGCTTTCAAAGTTTCTGTCTTCACAGTGGGTCGAAATTTAGTGAAAGCACCAAATCCATTAGCACTTCCTAAAGATGCAGATGGAAAAGATATTTTTCCGTTAAAAGTTGAAAACGGAAAGCCAACACGACTTTATTTGCAAGACTTAGGCAGATCAACACAAGTTCGTGCCGCAGAGTTAAGCCGTATGTTTTCAAAACCTGATAACGCGGCGAAAGCTCAGCGTGATGTTATTTATAGTAAAGCAAAAGTCACTACAAACGAAGTAACAGGTTTAGTGGGCGATGCTTACTGGCAGGAAACTCAATACCGATTTCAACTATATGAAAAAGGTCGTTGGGGTAGAACTTCAATGTTAACTGTTCCAACAACATTTGGATCAAACCAAGGCTACGCAATGAGAGATCAACTAGAGATTTCTTTGGTTGGTGAAGACGCAATTAAAGATTCTTACCGCGCAGCTGGGCCAGCACATAAAATGTTAGGCTGGTTATGGGAACAGACAGGTGCGGAATTTACTCCTGGTCAAACTTATCACTTCAAAGTTCAAGCATTACCAAGGGGCTTACCATTTTACGAGAGTGGTTGTAAAAATGGTCAAGTTACTTGCGAAGGCCAAGAAGGTAATGAAAGTGCTTATTCAGAACCTGTAACGATTCAGTGGTTAGCACCAAAAGATATCGATAACCGAAGTCTATTTAAGAAATTTAAAGACTTCCAAAAATACTTTCAGATCTTGTGAGGATGAAAATGAAAAATATATTTAAAATATTATTAGCCTTACAATTAACTCTTGGAGTTGTTTTACCAGAAATAAGTCTGGGTCAGGTAGCTGAAGCTACTCAACTGGCAGCAACAGCAGATTTTGAATTGAAGTTAGCCTCGGCGACTTATTCGGTAAAAGAAATCCCTGCGATGATAAAAGATCTCGATGATATGGACCGCGCTGCAGGGGCGGGCATATCTAAATCTATGGCTGAAGAAATTTACAAAAGATTAGATGCTGCATTTACAGTGATTTCAATTGTTTTGTTAGACAAAAACTTAAGCCAAGAAGCCAAATACACAAAGACTGAAGAATTAATGAACGCGATCGGTGAGGTTTTTGCGACAACTGTTCGTCAGCATGGCGAAGACAAAGTTGATAAAGAAAAGCTGACAAAGCGTTTGGCTGAAATTACGACGATGGAAAAAGCTAAGGATATTTTAAAAGAATTTTTGTTTGATGCAAAGAATTTAGT
>JANPPO010000478.1:0-3235 GCA_031428555.1 Bdellovibrionales bacterium
CCGTTGAATTTCTGATTGGCTGTACATAGGTAACCTTTACGGGTTTTACTCCACAAAAACCTAATACTGTTTTTTTTAACTGATTAATACTTGGCCGCCCAAATACTAGCCAATAAAATATACCTGGCTGGTCGAGCGTGGTAATCATATGGGCAGACTTTCCTTTTAGCAACTTATTCCACCACACAGAGTTGTCTTTGTAACTAAAAGCAAAACAAGGCATCAAGGGCGAAACTCTATTCGCAGGCTTTGACCCAAAATCTGCTGAAGGCAAATTCTTACAAGCCCGCGGCGAAAAATTATATTCTGAAATCAAAGCGCAAAATGCCTTGAAAGAAAAAAATAAAAATTTCTTCGCTAAAGAATTTGAAAAAGTTGGTGGCTTTCCAGAAAAGTTAGACATCAATACAAAAATGGCCAGCTACCCGCACACACAATGGATGCTTGGTCAGTTAACGGCTAAATTAACTCGTATCGCAAATGCTGACGTGACGAAATTAAATGATTTCGAAAAACGTTGGAAAACTGCGGGCGAATTATTTATGACAATGGCGCCAGACGTAGGAACTTCAACAAATTTAAATCCAGCAATGGATGGTAAAATCTTTGGTGCTCCAACAGTCACAGACGTTGAAACCGAATACGGCGTTAAAGATACAAAACTTCCTGATCTTGTTCCGGGCGAAGAAGAATCAGATCGTTTCTTACGTTTTGAAATCGCCGAAGGTAACGTCATGAGCTGCGTAGGCTCTTTCGGCCGCTTACGTGATACGTTAGGCATTCCCATCATGCCGCTGATGACTGTTTACGATTTCTTTATCAAACGTGCGCACGATCAATATTTCTACAATCTTTATTGGAAAAGTTCATTTATCTGCGTGGGGACTCCTGCCGGTGTGACACTTTCACCGGAAGGTGCTCAGCATGGTTGGAAATCTGATTTCCAGATTCCAAATCAACTCACTTGGGAACCTCTCTACGCGATTGAACTTGATTGGATTCTTTGTGACTCAATCAAGCGCCATGTGATGAACAATAATCAAGGCCGGTCAGGTGTCCTTATCCGTGGTGTTACTCGTGGTATCGAACAGAAAGATATGATGACGTATTTGAAGAAACAAGTTCGCTTCAAGCAAGATGCCTCTGCTCCACTTGCGCGCACTGGCTTTATGCTTGATGGAGCAGTCGACGAAGAGACCGTTGCAGCTACTGATGATAATGAAATTTTACGCCAAATCAGAGAAGACGTTTTAGCCGGAGCTTACTACTTAATCGATTACCGCGGTTACGCTGGATACGAGCCTGGAGATAACGTTGTTCACATTATCAGCATGGGTTCTCCAACGACTGAGGCTATTAAAGCTTCTGAAGAACTTCTTTCACGTGGAATTTACGCAAATGTGATCGTTGTGACATCATCAGATTTACTTTGTGGAATTCAAGGTCATGAAAATGACTACGCTCATTTGAAGCAAGGTCTTCAGATTGATTCTAAACTTTACATTAAGACTCCTGAAGAAATGTCAGGCGAAGATCTGATCACGATTTCTGGAAAAAGAATTCCAATCGTCAGCGTTCACGACGGTGAAGCTGGTTTGTTAGATAACCTAGGTTCAATTGTCGGCGTTCGACACGAGTCTTGTGCAGTTCGCAAGCACTCAAAAAGTGGTCGCCCTGACGAGATTTATGCTTATCACGGCATCGACGCTGAAAGCATCGTTGAAGCTGCTGGAAAAGTTCTAGCAGAGACCGCCCTTGAACAGACGGTCGTGCCAGGGCGCCAGTTAGAAGTAGCGGTGAATACTCAAGGTGCACGGATTCAGAACTGGTCAGAACTTTGGCCTGCGAGTCGAACGACTAAACACTAAGGATGGAAGTAAAACCCTTCCCTCACTTTCCAAAAAGCGATCCGAAATTTTATTTCTCTCAAAATAAAATTCCCGGATCGCCGATTTTTGTTTTCGTTCATTTCTACGGTGGACATCAAAGAATTTTAAAACGCCACATAACCCTCGTAAATGAACTTGGCTATGATGCCTTTTCGTACAACATGCCGGATTATGCTGGGCTTAAGCTTTCCATTCTATATAAGGGTCGCATCGGTTTAAAACACCTTTACAGTAGAATGTTGAATTTCTATTTGAATCAGATTGACGGCCAAAAAATTATTTTTTCTTTTTCAAATCCCAGTGCCGCTGCCATCGAAACTATTTATGATCGAAAAAAAGAAAATAAACTTGATGTCGTAGGCCTTGTTTGCGATTCAGGACCCAGTCAGGCGTTTGTCAGATCTGCTTGGAATTTAGCAATCACAGTTAAAGGTCAATTTACTTTGATGGCGTTATTCTTTTTTCTTTGGTCATTTCGATTGCACCGTGAAATTCGCTATCAGCTTCGAAGATTTCCCAATGGATTTCCAATTTTATCCATTCGTGGCGCAAAGGATGAAGTCATTCCCGTCTGGCACATCGAAAAGACTTTTAGGAACTTAGAATCATTTGTAAAAGTGAAGCCCGTTGTCTTTTCAGATGCCGGGCACTTAAATGCATGTAAATTGAACACAGAAGAATACAAACGCGTTCTGAAGGATTGGCTCGAAAGCCAATCCTTTTAATCAAGGCAAAGTCGGCGAAGAAGTCAGTTGTTCGAATAGAAATGAATAATAGAGTCCAACAAATCGCGCTCGCTGATTAATGTCAGCAGCTGCCGAATGCCCACCTTCCATATTTTCAAAGTAGTAATATGGAACCTTATACTCATCTAGCTTTGCTCCGAATTTTCTTGCATGTCCCGGGTGCACACGATCATCAAAGGTAGAAGTGGTTACAAAGATCGATGGGTACTTTTGATTCGCTTTCAGATTTTGATACGGCGAATATTTTTGCAAGTAAGCTCGTTCACTTTCAATTTCTGGATCACCGTATTCACCAATCCATGAAGCACCAGCAGGCAACTTGTGATAACGAATCATATCTAGCAAAGGAACGTTAATGACGATTGCTTTATACAGTTCCGGACGCTGAGTTAAGGCCACTCCCGCTAAGAGTCCACCGTTACTTCCACCAGAAAGTGCTAATTTATCTGAAGTCACCAGACCTTTTTTAATGATGTCTTCCGTGACTGCAATCGCCGACTCAACTACTCTTTGGGCATTGCAGATGAACGCGATGCTGTTGCGCACCCAGACGTAACCTCCGCTCGGACGATCGTAGCGGGTTTCAATGACAAACGAGGA
>JANPPO010000479.1:0-4235 GCA_031428555.1 Bdellovibrionales bacterium
CCCAAGCTCAACCGCCACTTTTTGTTCGAGTTCTTCTGGAAGACTTGAAAAGGTTCCGACGGCCCCACTAAGTTTACAAATTCGGTTATTTTCTAGGGCTTGCATCAAACGCTCTTCGCATCTGACTAGTTCCGAATAAAATCCTGCAAGTTTATACCCAAACGTTGTAGGTTCGGCCGCCATTCCGTGAGTTCGGCCTAAGCAAAGTGTCGTCGCATAGGTCTTCGTCATTTGTTTTACAACTTTTTGTAAGTCTTTTAAATCTTCTAAAACAAGGTCGCCCGCCTGCTGAATTTGTAAACTGAGCGAAGTGTCGACGACATCTGAAGATGTTAATCCAAAGTGAACATACTTTCCGTGTTCAGGTCCTACTGACTCCATCAAACTTTGCACAAACGCCATGGTATCGTGTTTTGTCACTTGCTCGAGCTCGTTAATTCTTTGAGCATCAAATTTTGCTTTTTTTAAAATACTGACGGCCGCAGCCCGCGGAATCAGCCTCATACGGGCTTGAACTTGCGCAACCGTCACTTCAACTTGTTTCATAACTGAAAAACGATTTTGTTCATCCCAGATGCGGGCCATTTCGTCTCTTGTGTAGCGACTGATCATAGTTCTTTTCCTTTAAGTGGAGCTTGCTTATTCATTCTTTTGCGCCATTCGACCATAACGCTTTCATAAATTCTTTTTTGATTCTGCGAAATATCTTCAAACGAAAAATGTTCCCAAACTTCTGGGCTATCAAAATAAAGATTTTTCGATTGAAAATGCCGGTGCTTCACATCTTCTGCATATTGAGAAAAGGGTCTTGGTCCCAATTCCTTTGAAGTGTATGAGGCTTCTTGAGGTTCGTGAATAAGCTCAATTTTTAAAGTATTTAATTTCGCCATCAACGCCATCACAACTTCTTCTTGAATCGCATTGATATACTTTTGGTGAAATCTTTTTGAATCTGGAATACGAACCCAAACATCAAACTGATCTTGCAAAACTGTTCGATGAACAATCATCAACTCAGAATGAGTCCACGGCACCCCAGTCGCTTTCATCACCACCATCGCTTGAGGCCACTTCGCCGTATCTTGCTGAGGTGTTATTTGAAAACGGAACCGAACCCACGCCCAGGCAGGACGTCTGACGTCGTTTGCGAAAATTTTCTCTCTTACTCGAAAACTCAGGTGATCGGTTTCTAAACTTGTTAAGCCCCAAACCATACTATGAGCTTTGATAACTCCGTTAACAGGGCCTTTCACTTCAAGGCCTGAAACACTTTCTAAACCATATCTGACGGCATCTAAAATATCCGCATCACTCCAGTACTCAACACCTTGAGCCTTGATCCACTCTTTACGTTTTTCTAAACCCGTTCGACTTGGATATCTGACACTCATCGGACTTGAGATTGGAATTTTAGAGCCCACTAAATTTTGCGGAGACCACATTTCAAAACGAGTATTTTGTAAGGATCTTGCCATCCAAGGAATGACGAGTTCTTCAAAGTCTTGGGTGTTTGAATAATTTTGAGTTTCTTTGACCCAGCCTCGGATTTTCAATTGATGAGGGCTTAAAGGACCGCGCAAAGAGACCGGCCCCATTTCAGTCCAAATCACAAGCCCATCTTCACAATCGATTTCGAGATCTCCGTAATTTAAAATTTCACCCCAAGATGAGGTTGGCTTTTCAACACGAAAAGTTCCAAATGGTCCTTCACGATCTTCTAAGGGCCATGAGCCTAATTTTTCGGTTACGTCCAAATGCAAAGTTTTAAGTCCGAGTCTTGCGAACTCTGTACTTAACGGATCAAGTTGACCAAATGAGCTGACTAAAATCACATCATAAATACTCATAATCAAAGACCTCCCTAACTAAGTGTTGCTCGGTCCATGATAATTTGAGTCGGTCCCACTTTTGATCAGGGCCTTGAGGAAAACTTTTTTGTTTCACCGTCGCACCTGAATCAAGTTCTGCCGTCACTTGATGAATCGTCACTCCAAGTTTGGCTTTATCATCCCAGGCCCGTTCAAATGACTGAAGGCCTGGGTAACTTGGTAAAAGACTAGGGTGAAGATTAATAATTTTATTTTCCCATTTCGAAGTAAAGCTTTCTGGAACTAGTCGCATAAAACCTAAAAGAAATATTTTTTGAATTCTTAAACTTAACAAATCCTGGTGAAGCCATTCCCAGTCGAGCTTTTTATTTTCAAGCACCGGAATGACCTCTGCCGGAATTCCCATCCGCTTAGCTTTTGAAATTCCTGGAACTTTTGCCTTCGAACTATAAACTTTGAGTGGCAGTGGATCGTGAGCGCGATCAAGTAGAGTTTGCAAGTTGGATCCTGTTCCTGAAATCAAAACAGCCCACCGCATACTCTTCATTATCACGCTCTCCCTTTCCAGCGAAAGCTGGTTTCAGGATTATCTGAAGCTAAGACTTCACCCAGTTTCCAATTTTTAAATTCCGAAGCTTTTAAATGCTGGCTCAAATTGGCTTCTTCTTCCGGCGCAACGGCTAGAACAAATCCCACACCGCAATTAAGGGTCACGAATAGTTCCTCATCGCTCATTTGCGCACGTTTCTGAACTTCTTTAAATAGCACAGGCAAATCATAAGGAATCAGTTCAGCCAAAGTATTTTCTGGTAAAATTCTTAAAATGTTTTCAAAACCTGAGCCCGTTACGTGGGCCGCTGCTTGAATTTTCACTTTGGCTTTTTTTAAATTCTGAACAGTCTCAACATAAAGAGCTGTCGGAGTTAAAAGTTTTTCTGCCCACTGGTCCATATCTTTTTCAAAAACTTTTCTTAAGAGAGAATATCCATTGCTATGAAACCCTGAACTCTCAATCGCCCACAAAACCGTACCCGGTTTCACATGGTGAGTTCCCCACACTTCGTCTTCATCAACAAGACCCGTCGCAAAGCCTGCGCAGTCAAATTCGTTGCCTCGGTAAAGACCCGGCATTTCCGCGGTCTCTCCGCCGATCAAAACACAACCCGATTTTTCACAAGCATTCCGAACACTCGTTAAAAATGTTTTTGTTTGATCTAAATCTAATTTTCCACTCGCCCAATAATCCAAGAAAAAGTATGGATCGCCGCCCGTGCAAATGAGGTCATTCACGTTCATCGCAACTAAGTCCTGCCCCAACCCATCAAGCTTTTTGTACTGAGCCGCCAGAAGCGCTTTCGTCCCCACACCGTCTGTGCAACTCACCAGAAGTGGCTTTTTGTATAGGTTAAGTGGCAGTCTTGTTAAGCTAGCAAATCCGCCGATTCCATCCACCACCAGAGGGTGAGATTTCTTTTGCGAACTTTTAAGCCAATCGACCAGCGAATCTCCGGCCTTGATATCGACTCCGGAACTTTGATAATTGAGAGATGAATTTTTATTTGTCATGGATGAGAGCGATCTTACGTAAAAAAACTAGCGAAACAAAATGAATCTCAAATTGACTCATTCTGGCACAATGCAACCCTAACAAAGCTGCGTAAAGCTTAAGCCCCGAGCCACTTTTCCAGAGTTAAACCCCTCATGACTCAAACTAATACGGTCCTAATCTTTACGAATATTTGACCTTGGCCATTCCGCACTCAATACTAGATAATATTATGAGGGGTGAACCATGATCCGTTTTGCTTTCGCATTGGCGCTTGCCAGTCTTTTATCTTTAAGTCCCATCAGTGCCTTCGCGCAAACTGACCCCGAAGAAGCTTACGATCCCTTCTCCGACTACAGCGAATTCGACGAAGCTTCCGACGAAGAAGCCGATATCAATTTTTTCCGAAATGGCCGCTTCTTAACCGTGGGTTTAGCAGTCGGTCCTCAAACCTTCACTGACGGAATGGCAAAAGCTTATGGAGACGGACCCGCGATGGGCGTTTACCTCTCGTATTTTTTCGACATGCGACTCGCAATGGCTTTAGGATTGATGGCCGCAGATCACAGCGTCGAAATAAAAACTGTAAGTGGATCTGCATGTCCTTCGGGAACATGTACCGGCACCGTGTCATTCAACGAGGTCAATTTCCACTTAAAGTATTACTTTAACACTCAAAATATCACCAAGGGTTTAGCCGATTTAAACCCGTACATGATGGGTGGATTTTCGCAAGTCACAAGAACTTATTCGATCGCAGAACTCCTCACGAGAAGTAAAGAAACGGTCACTTCAACTGATTTAGGATTCGGAATCGAAATTCCCTTACTCAGAAAAAAGGCTTACTTAGGCATTCAAAC
>JANPPO010000480.1:0-10154 GCA_031428555.1 Bdellovibrionales bacterium
CATAAAGCAGATTACGAACTCGTTCGCAAGATGAGAGCGTCCATTTTATGCCTTGGTCCCTTGCTTGCAAAAACAGGTGATGCCATCGTTTCTTTGCCAGGTGGCTGTGCGATTGGGACTCGCCCAATTGATCTTCACCTAGAGGCTATGAAAGCCATGGGAGCCGAGATCGAACTCAAAGAAGGTTACGTTCACGCTAAGGCAAAAAAATTAAAAGGAACTACTTTTCTTTTCGAAAAAGTAACAGTCGGCGGAACTGAAAACATGATGATGGCGGCAACTCTTGCTGACGGAGTCACTATTTTAGAAAATGCGGCAAAAGAACCAGAAATTATCGATCTCGCAAATTACCTGGTTAAGATGGGCGCTAAAATTACGGGCCACGGAACAAGTGTGATCAGAATTGAAGGAGTGAATAAATTAACTCCGGCAGAACACACAGTTTGTCCTGACAGAATTGAAGCAGGAACTTTACTTATTGCAGGTGCGATTTCTGGCGGCGAAGTTACTACGACTCACGTTGATCCCATTTACTTAGATGCCTTTATCGGAAAACTTCGCGAATCAGGTTTCAAACTTGATACAACTAAAGACACGATTACGATTAAGAAATTAAAATCCTGGAAGGCTGTTGATATCACAACGGCACCTCATCCACTTTTTGCAACCGATCTTCAAGCGCAGTTTATGGCGCTGATGACGTTAGCCCATGGAACAAGTGTTATCACCGAAACTGTTTTTGAAAATCGCTTTATGCACGTAACGGAACTGATGCGCTTGGGTGCTGACATTACGCCGAAGACTCAAGTCGCAGTTTTAAGAGGCATTCCTGAAAAAGGGTTAACGGCCGCACCCGTCATGGCAACAGACTTAAGAGCCAGCGCTTCGCTTATCTTGGCTGGCTTGGCTGCAAAAGGTGAAACAGTTGTGAACCGAATTTATCACCTAGACCGCGGCTATGAGCGCATGGAAGAAAAACTTTCTTCACTGGGCGCTCAAATCAAACGCGCCGATTAAAAAGTTGCAACGAAATTTAAATCGTAACCACGAAGCTGCATATCAATTGTGGCCTCGATACCTGGGCCAAAGCCGACTATTGGAAATTCAGTTGATAGATTCATAACTGAATAATTAAATTCAAATCCCATGTTTCGAGTAAATTGATAACCAACGCCGACTTGAGTTCCTGTGCCGGCATCCCATCTACTTGCACCCTTGCTAACTAGATCAGTTCGATTAAACCCAGCATGAACATTAAATTGCGATGTAAAAGCAAAAGCGGCGTTACCAGCTAAGCGAACAAGATTTTCAGATTTGTCAGAAATGCTGACTTCTAGAAAATCGAAATCAGCAATGTAGCCAAATGCCTTAACGGGTAAGTGAGCATAGCCAAACTTTAAACCATTGGTGTAATCAACACCCGGATCTTCTGTGTCTCCGCCAACAACATTTGCATTATTTTTTATGCCAATATCAAGAGAAGTTGAATAAAGTGGTTTTGAAATTCCAATTCTAAAACCTTTTGTTAGTGAACTGTCTGGCTTATCTAAAGTAAAAATCGATTTTGCTCGAGAAGTTTGGTTCACCTTCATCGTATTTTTTTGTGAAGACATTTTATTTTGTGCATAGGAAAACGAAAACATTAAGCAAAAAAATCCGAAAAGAAATGAACGCATGCAAGGCCCCTTATGATTGGTGTTTAAAAGAGAACCCGTTATATAAACGAAAATTATTCATTTATCTACTTGAAGGATGATTTTGGGGGAAGTTCTTAAAAAAAGGCAAAAAAAAGCCCAACCTGGAGGGGACTTGGTCGGGCTTTCAACTTCCTTTTCGGACTTAATTAGGGAGGGGGTCCTCAATTAAATCTAATTAGAAATTTGGGTTCGAATTTCAAAGAGAGAAGCACTTACTTCTGCCTTAGCTGTTGCTGACAAAGCCAACACAACCAAAACGTAAACAGCGATCAACATTCTACCCACACTACTTTTCTTTAACTTAAAACTTTGATTCTTTGGGGTAGTTTGATTCAGCATGTGCTCCTCTACCTTTTATGTATAGCAAGAGGAGTGCCAAATAGTTAGACAGTCCTTCTAAAAAGTAGAGGGGTTTCAGGTAGTTAAACGACATTTAACTGGTTCCAAATCGGAATCACTTGATTCCGAACTGGGACTAAAGAAGAGTTCGGTGCTGCTTCGAAGAGTGTGCGGTGACGATGGTCAAGAGAGCTTCGTATAATCAGTCAGATGAGTCGTTCAGGAAAAAATTCTCAATTAAGTTGGATCATTCGAAGTCATAAAGGACAAATTCTTGGTCCTTTAACGACAAAAGAAGTCTTACATCGAATTTCTGATGGTTCTTTGCAGGGTGACGAGATGATTTCGTCATATCCGAACGGAAAATGGGTTCCACTTTCGAAAGAACCCGAATTTTACGAACAGATTTTATCAATCTTAGAAAAAAAAGCAGACGATCAAGGTTTTAAAAAGCCTCCCAAGCGAGAGCGAAATCAAAACTTTGAAGAAACCATTTTCATGCCTCCACCAAGTAAACCTAAAGTGGAACCACCACCCGTTTACCTGAACAAAGTTGAGCCTTTACCTCAGTTGCCACCAACAAATTCAGAGCCCGTAATTGAGCTTCGATCGCACGATGACAAGGCCATTTCTAAAAATAAGAAGAAGAAATTTCTTTTTATTACGGCGGTTTCTGTCATTGGTCTTTTCCTTTTTGTGCTTTTGTTTCCAACTTCATCAAAGCTTGAAAGAATCAGATTACTTCGCCCGCAATTTAGCAGCGCCGAAATGGGCGCTGACGATGTAAAAGCGAAATTAAGTCGCACCATCGCAAGTTTTGAGATGAGTTCGATTGAAGAATTACTCCAGGCGCAAAATAATTTAGTGTCTTTAGTTGAGGGGCAGCCTCGAAATTTAGAAGCACGAGGCATGCTTTGTTTTTTATATAAAGAACTTTGGCCTTTTAGTTATCAGGATCCTGAAGATCAAAAAACGGTCGAATCAATTACGCAAACAACGAAGGCTTTGAATCTAACAAGCCCCTACGGTCAACTTTGCGAAACAGTTCGAATGTTGGTTGTAGGTCGCTACAGGGAAGCTCGTGCACAAGTTGATAGTATGCTTGAAACGAGTGGGCAGTTTTCTCTTCTTCCTTTTGGTTATTATATCAAAGGAGAAATTTTAGAAGTCGACAGAGAAATTCAAGCCGCCGCTTCCTATTATGAAAAAGCTGGACAAATGTGGGATACGTGGGCGCGGCCGTTTTTAACTTTGGCTCAATTGAAATTTCGAAATAAAGAATATCAAGAAGCATTTGCGGTTTTGCAAAACATGAAACCAATGCACGCAAAAAATAAAGAGCGTTATGTTCTTTTGGGACTCATTGATGCAAAAGGATTTAATAAAAAAGATGTAGCACTTCGAAGTTTAGATGCGGCACTCAATCAGCCGGGAAGACTGCATCCGAAGCTTGAGTCAGATGCGTGGCTCATTTTAGCTGAATTATGGCTAGAGAAAAATGCAAAACCAAAAGCACTTCAAGCAGCGCAAAAAGCTTACAACTTGATGCCTCAGAATAAAGCGGCCCGGGAAATGGTTGTTCTATTGGGCGGTGATGAAGAATTAAAAGATAAGCGAAAAAAGAATCAGGAAATGGTTCTTTTAGGTGACCAGTATTTTAGACAAGGCGACTGTTTATCTGCACAAGCAGAGTACAAAGCAGCTTACGAATCAAATACGAAAAATGCTGAAGCTGCGATGAAAGCTGGAAAATGTTTGTGGCAGCTGAATCAAGTTTATGATTCGATTGAGTGGCTTAATAAAGCGATTCGGTCTGATCCGAAATTAATCGAAGCTTATGTTGTTCAAGCTGATTACGTTTCGAGAAGATTTGATTTTGGAAAAGCTCATGAGCTTCTAATGCGTGCGCAGCAAGAGTCTGCGCAAAGTTATGAGGTATTCAGAGGCTTCGCATGGCTTGAGTACAGAAAAAATAATATGCTGGGCGCAATTCAATACGGCGAGCGTGCGAAAGCTCGGTTCGAAGGCGATGTTGAAACTTATATCCTTCTTTCAAAAGCGTATCGCTTAAGAGCTTTATCGATTACCCCAGATAATAATAAATTAATTTTGGAGCGTGAAGCTGCGATCAAAAACATGAAGTCCTATGCAACAAGAGCGGTCGAGCTGGATTCGACAAGTACGGATGCTCAAGTTGTTTATGCGGAGATGTTGGCGGCTCAGCACGGCATTGATACGGGAGTTCAGTATTTTAACGAATTGATCAAGAAGTTTGCATACACTTTGGAATATCGAACGGCCTTAGCAAAACTTTTAAGATCTGAAGATCGATTTCAGCAGGCTAAAGAAATCTATCAGCAAGTTGTGTCAGTTGATCCGAAAAATAAAGAAGCTTTATTGGGTCTTGGAATTTGTATGCGCTCGTTAGGTGAAAACGAAGAGGCTTTAAGAAGTTTTCTTCAGGCTGCGATCGTTGACCCATCTGATGCAGAAAGTTTTTATCATGCAGGTCAAACTTTGACTGAAATGAGCCGCTTTCAGCAGGCGATTGATAATTATAAGAAAGCGCTGAAGGTGAATCCTCAGTATCCAAGGCTTTATCTTTCAATCGGTCAGGCTGCACTTTTAAAGGGTGACTTTGATCAGGCGAAAAAAGCTGCGACTGAAGAAAAGACCCGAAACCCGAATTTGTCTGATCCTTATGTTTTATCTGCTGAAGTGGATTTTGCTTTGAAACAGTATGCGGACTGCGCGTCGGAGTATTCTCAAGCGATTAAGCTTCGGCCTCAGGGGGCGGAACTTTATGTGAAGGCTGCCCGCTGCTATAGACAGTCAAATTCGATTGATGTTGCTCAGGACATGTTGAGTTTGGCAAAACAAAGAGAAAATGGTTATGCTGATATTTATCGGGAACAGGGTGCATTGTTTCAGTTGAAGGGCGACAATGAAGCTGCACTTGAGGCTTACCAAATTTATATGGAACTCGCACCTAATGCGCCCGATAAAGTACAGGTGAACGAGATTATTCAACAGCTGGGAGGTTCTTAAATGGGATTCGGAGAAAGAATGGATGGATTTGCTGGCTCTATAAAAGGTACGGCACATAATTCAAGCGTAAAAGGAACTTCGATTTTATTAAGAATTTTGACGGGCCTAATTTTAGGTTACGTTTTAGCTTTGATGTCTCAAGAGATAATGGGCTTTGGCAACTTGGTGGTATTATTTTTTGTTATAGTTTTCACAGCAGCTTTTTATAGAATCTCGGCAACATGGACTGTTTTTAAGATAATTATGTTCGACGTATTCTGTGCGCTTGTACTTCAGATTTTGAAGATGTACATCTTACTTGCCCCGTAAAGCGCGGCCTGTTCGGTTACAATTCGATTATGTTCAATTAAATTGTTTTGCGCTTTAAGGTTTAGTCGATTTTATTGGAGATCCAGATGATAGACATCAAAATGCTAGAGAAAAAATCTGAAAACGGAACTTCTTTTGTTGATGAATATAAGATGGCTTTATCCAATCGTGGTGCAACGACTGAAACTTTAGATAAAGTTTTAGAATTAAATAAAAAACGCAAAGAACTGATGACGAAAGCTGAAACTGAAAAAGCTCGTCAGAATAAAGTCAGTGGCGACATCGCAAAAATGAAGCGTGATGGCCAAGATGCGACCAAAATGATTGAAGAAATGGGCAAGCTTTCTGCTGAAGTGAAAAAACTTGAAGCCGATGCGGCGGCAGTTGATTTAGAAGTTTATAATTTAAGTCTTTATTTGCCGAATAAGCCTCATGCAAGTGTTCCGGTTGGTGGTTCTGAAAAAGAAAACAAACTTGTTAAAACAGTTGGCGAACCAACGAAATTTAGTTTCAAAGCCAAAGAACATTGGGAAATCGGCGAGAAGTTAGGAATCATAGATTTCGAACGCGCTGGAAAAGTAACGGGAACAAGATTTGCTTTTTTAAAAGGCCAAGCTGCGCGATTAGAAAGATCTCTGATTCAATTTATGATGGATCTTCATTCTAGTCAGCATGGGTATACTGAGATGATTCCTCCGTATATTGTGAATCATCAAAGTTTAGTGGGCACCGGCCAGTTGCCGAAATTTAAGGAAGATTTATTTCACATTGAGGGAACAAACTACGCGCTTATTCCAACAGCGGAAGTTCCGGTGACAAATTATTTCGCCAATGAAATTTTAAACGAGACTGATTTGCCGACTTCTTTTGTGGCGTTTTCTCCGTGTTTTCGCTCTGAAGCTGGAAGCCACGGCCGAGATACCAAAGGACTTATCAGGCAGCATCAGTTTAACAAAGTGGAATTGATGACGTTTGCTCATCCGGATAAATCTTATGAGGCTCATGAAGCGCTAACAGGCCATGCAGAGAGAGTTTTAGAAGCTTTGGAACTTCCGTATCGCCGTATGCTTTTATGCACAGGTGATATGGGTTTTGGATCTTCTAAAACCTACGATTTGGAAGTTTGGCTTCCGGGTCCGGGCGAATACCGCGAGATCTCTTCTTGCTCGAACTTCGAAGATTTTCAGGCAAGACGCGCGAATATCAGATTCCGTCCAGGCGGAAACGGTAAACCACAATTCGTTCACACACTGAACGGATCAGGCTTAGCCGTGGGCAGAACACTGATCGCGGTCTTAGAAAATTACCAACAAGAAGACGGCACAATCAAAATCCCAAAAGCCCTCTCGAAATACATGTAAAAGGTAGCTCCTCACTTGTGAGTAGGCACCGGGTCAAAACTTCCGAATCCAGCAGTCCACTAATTTATAAACAGTGAGTCAAAGCTCTTGAAAGCCAATATAATTAGGATCTGGATTTGACTTCCGGGGTCGAAATCCAATAGAACTGACGACGGAGAGCTGGTAGAGCGGTTGAATACACCAGTCTTGAAAACTGGCAGCCCTTCGCGGGGCTCGAGGGTTCGAATCCCTCGCTCTCCGCCATTTTACTTACGGAATCCCGGTATACAAGTTAACTGGTATACCCGGATTCAAGTACATATTGGCGAATCAAACTTCAGTTAAATAAAAAACATCTTTAGCTTTAACGATAGCTGTAATGACGATTGCGCGGACTTCTGCCAATGTCGAAGGCAATATACTAAAGGGAAAGACTTGGGATTAACGGTTGTTATCTGTACAAAAAATGAAGAAAAAAACATCGCACGATGTCTTCAGTCTGTAACTGCTGTAGCGGATGAAATTATAGTTTTCGATTCGATGAGCACAGATCAAACCAAATCTATTTGCGAAAGCTTTGAGAAAGTAAAATTTCATCAAACTGAATGGCTGGGGTTTTCGCAAACGAAAAATAAAGCGAACCAGCTTGCAACCCAGGCCTACATTCTATCGCTCGATGCTGATGAAGTATTGTCTGAAAATGCACAGCGGGAAATTTCTCAAATAAAAAATAATTTCTCCGGACTCTACCGAATTAATCGCATGACGAATTACTGTGGAAAATGGATTAAACATTCAGGATGGTTCCCCGATAAACATATTCGAATTTTTCCTAAACTTGAGTCAACTTGGTCAGGTGATTATGTTCATGAAAAACTAGTTAATAATCAAAATCTGGCTGTGCATGATATTAAGGGCTTAGTTTATCACTATTCAGTAACAAGTATTGCAGATCATCTTAGAAAAATTAAAACTTATTCGGAGCTTGGAGCAAAGCAGCTGGTTGTAAAAAAGAAAAAATTTATTTACATTTCGCTGTTCATAAATCCCGTAGTAAAATTCCTTAGACACTATGTTTTTAAAAGGGGCTTTCTAGATGGTTATGAAGGGCTTATCATCGCGGCCTTGTCAGCGTATTCAGTTTATTTAAAATACTCAAAAGCGATTAAGCTAAAGGGAACATCCGTATCATGAGAAATTTATCAGAAAACACCACACGCAATACTCAAGAGACAGTTGTATCAATCATTCAAAAAAAAGGCTTAGACCAAGTTGTTATTGATATTCCTTGCGGCTCTGGAGCATTCACTAAAAAACTGATAAGCACGGGATTTAAAGTCTACTCATCAGACATAAAGAACTTTACAGATGTGAACAAAGAAAATTTTTTCGTCGCGAATATGAATACAGGGTTACCATTTAAGGACGGAACAATTGACTCGATAGTTTGCATTGATGGTATTGAGCATATCGAAAGACCCTTCGATTTCATCCATGAGTGTGGAAGAGTCTTAAAGCTCGGAGGAAGCCTTGTTATTACGACTCCAAATACCTCGTCGCTGAGGTCTCGGTTTAGATGGTTTACAACGGGATTTCATAACAAATGCAAAGTTCCCTTAGATGAAACAAGCGTAAATCCACTTCATCATATTACGATGGTGTCATATCCCGAACTTCGCTATCGACTACACCGTGATGTTTTTGAAATTCAACAAGTCACAACAAACCGAATTAAGTCCATCAGTTGGCTATATGGTATTTTAGTTCCTATTTTCTACCTATTCACAAAGTCTGCGTTTAAAAAAGAGCTCAAAAATGAAAGTGAAAAAGAAATTGGAAAATCAGTTATGAAAACTCTTTTTTCAAAACCAGTCTTATTTGGTGAGACCTTGATAGTAGAGGCAAAAAAAGTTCAGAAGCCTTTTCACAAACTGAACTTTTAGCCAAACTTTTAAAAGCGGTATTTATAAGGCTTTCTCGATGGCGCCCGTAATAAGGGCATCATCAGGAGTAATGTCTGGAGAAAAGCGGGCAATAACCTCGCCGTTTCGTCCGATCAGAAATTTTTCAAAATTCCAGAGGATATCGTTTTTTTTCTCTCGAGTGATTCCGTAGCCCTTTAGTTTTTCTTCGAAAGACGGCCCCGTTCCGGTAATTGCTTCCGGTTTCGTCTCGGTTAAAAATTTATAAAGCGGATGTTGGCCTTCGCCTTTTACTACAAGCTTTTCGAACATCGGAAATTTGATACCGAAATTTGATCGACAAAATTCTTGGATCTCATTGTTACTTCCAGGCTCTTGAGCGCCAAACTCATTTGCCGGAAACCCCAAGATCTCAAGACCCTTTTCGTGAAATTTTTCGTACTGCTTTTCTAAGGCGTCGTACTGAGGAGTCAGGCCGCATTTAGAAGCCACGTTTACTATGAGTAGAACTTTGCCCTTGTAGTCACCTAAAGTTGCGTTTGCACCGTTGATACGTTTTACAGAAAAGCCATATACTGAACTCATTGAGATACCTCCGAGTGCCAATTTAAACCGAATTTCAGACGTTTTGCTACTTCGATATTATGATTATTTTCGAAACGGTTGTTTCGCTAGCAAGAGTCTAAAAAATTAGATGACGGCTAACTTTTCCGTAGCTTGGATGAAAAAATCAGCACTCCAATAATCAAGCTCGCTTGGGTTTTTCATAAAGGGCAAGACGTCAGCCCTTGCGTTAACGCGATCGATAAGAAATTAATTTTAGTGTTAGCTTTAATGAATGCTGACTCAACAGTGGTCGTATTGTTTTTATTTAAAGAATTTATTTCAGTACTAAATCCGTAGGCATCCAGTTCTCTTTTAACAGCACCGAAGTAAGGATCTAATTTGAATTTTGGGTCAGGAGATAAGAGCGTAAAATCCAAATCTTCGGAATAGTGAGCATATACAGTCCAGTATGTGACACTAAATGTAACATACTGGCTCGTATTCGCCGTCAAAAGAGGGTTAGAAAATGCTCATAATAACAATTACTTAGAGATCAATGAACGACGTTAACGAGAGTTGATGAGCTAGCGTCTCAAAATGAGATTTAAAACGCTAAATAAACTGCCCCAGCATTATTAAGGATAAATTTCTGACGAGAGTTTTTGTATCCATAAAGTAGTTTGGATAACTTTCTTCAAGTTTTTTAATATCTCCCGTATTAACTAGAACAATGTTTATTTGTTTATCATTAAAGTGCTTTGTTTCTAAATCTAGGTAAGCTTGTGCTGCAATATCGAATTGATTGGCGCTATACGTTTTTAATGAAATCGTGTTTTCTCGAGAGTTTAGCAAAATTAAACTGTAGTGACCTTTTCTGCCTTTGGCAGTTGTTTTTGAGAATGTTTTGTATACCGCAGTGTAAACGTTAAGATTATCTATCGCTTGCAACTCTG
>JANPPO010000481.1:0-4775 GCA_031428555.1 Bdellovibrionales bacterium
TGAGAAAAACAAAAAATCCTGTCATTGCGTATAGAAAACCCATCGAGCCCACATAATTTGGTGAGATTGCCGGATCGTCAAATGGGTAAGCATCAAATGGTAAATTTTCTTTTTTAAATGTCTCATTTAATTCCCGAACGATATTTGAAATTTTGGAATCATCTTTTAGATAGATCATTAGGTAATGAGCGCCATCTGTGCTGTAAAGTTCCTGCAGGAGCTCAAAGGGCGCCAGTAAACCAGCGTCTTCTAAAAGTTCCGAACCTGTAGAGTGATTGACTGTGATCGTCGCATCAATTGCATTTAAATCTCCATAAAAATTCATTCCGGCCAGTTGCACGGATCTTTGTTCGATCGGTAATTTTTCAAACGGAGGTTTTCGCTGGATGAGTTCTCCAAGTCTTGATGTTATTGAAATTGAGAAAGGGTCTTTTTTTATAGCGTTATTAAAGTTGACACTGTCTTCCGTTAAAAAATCTTCGGCCCATTTGGCAACTTCAGGATGGCTAAAACTTTTTTCCAAAGTCAGCACGTCGACACCTACCGACATGAAGGGAACAGATTTTTCTCCGTTACTGATAAGGCCAGCGCCTGTTAGTGCTTTTCCGGTCCACTCGATATTATCTGCATATTTCTGAATATATTTTTTTACAATTTCCTGATCAGCTGAAGTTAGCTGGTAAAAAGAAGGTCTGGTTGCAAATCTTTGCAAACCCTCTTTTTTAAAAATAGTCACGTGACCTTTATTCTGAAGATAAACCGAATTAGACCTTAAGCCTTTTTCGACTCTGAAAATAAATCCACCCAAAAGTGTTAATCCGACAAATCCTGCGATAACAGCAGCGCCCGTGGCTACCGTCCTACGCTTGTTTCGAAATAAATTTCGGAAAGATAATTTCCACATCATTCGACGATGACTCCGTCTTCAATTCTAACAATTCGACCGACGCGGCCAATCAGCTTTTCATCATGAGAACAGAATAAAAAAGTCACATTCTGAGTTTTGTTTAAATTTGCCATAAGATCTAAAATCATATGGGCTGTTTTAGAATCTAAGTTCGCTGTCGGTTCGTCGGCTAAAACCAGTGATGGATTTGTAACAAGAGCGCGAGCGATAGCAACACGTTGTCTTTGCCCGCCAGATAGTTGATCTGGCCGATGCTCTTTAAATTCTTCTAATCCAACTGCACTAATCACAGTTGCAACGCGATTCTGTCTTTCGCTTAAAGATAATTTTGCTTTTACTAACAAAGGCAATTCAACATTTTCCCAAACACTTAAAACTGGAACTAAATTGAAAGACTGAAAGATAAATCCAATTTTTTCATTTCTTAAATCACACTGCTGAATTTCATTCATCTTCGTAACTTCTTGGCCAGAAATTGTAATTGAGCCTTCAGTTGGTTGATCTAAACAGCCTACTAAATTTAAAAGAGTACTTTTCCCCGAGCCCGAAACACCAATGACACTGGTGAATTCGCCTGCCTTAATTTCGAGGTTAATTCCGCGTAATGCTGGCACAACGGTCTCGCCAAGTTTGTATGATTTTTTAACGCCGGTTAGTTTAACTAATGCCACATGAAACCTCGTTTGAAGAAATCCGAACCCGCCTAAGAAGATTACACTCTGGAAGAATTTTCAATGCATGTCTGCTCAGGTCAATTCAAATCACTTTAATGTGCCCACAGTCAGGCCCCATTTTTGAAGTCTATTTATACCTGAAAAGTGGGGTTTTATGAAACTGGATATGGAAATTAATAAAGAAAATAGTGCTGTTGAATCTAAAGCGCCGTCAAAGACTGCACAGAAGTCTTTCGGTCGATTTATTATCACATCGGGTCTTTTTCATATCATGGCTGCGTCAGCAATCGTAATAACAAATCATGTTCCTGCAAATGAAACCGAAACCGAAAAAGATTTAGTTGTTATCGATTTTTCTGCTCCAGTTGAAGCAAATTCTGCCCCTGAATACGCTCCCGCTCCAGAACAAGCAGCTACTGTTGCTTCCCAGCCACTCGCTGCTGCCGAAGCCGAGCCTGCGGCTGCTGAACCTACCGCAGTTGAAGTTGCAAAGCCAATTCAAGCTTCTGCTCCAGTCCCGCCGCCAGCTACAAAGCCAGCACCAGTTCAAGCTGCACTGGAAGTACCTCAAGCAATTCCAGTCATAGCTCCAGTTACAGCTCAGCAAGCTGCTCCCCAAACAATAGATCCACAAGAAATTGATCAAGAATTAAATCAAGTTGATGCACAGAATGATCAAGAAGTTCTAAATGAAACCGCAAAAATAAAAGAAGAATCAGATAAGGCAGAAAAAGCTTTAGCTGAGTCAGCGAAATTAGCAGAGCAAAAGCTTAAGCAAGAAGAAGCAGCTACGGCTGCAAAAATTAAAGCTCGTACTGAAGCTTTGAAAAAAGAAGAAGCTGCGAAGGCTGCTGCAGCACTTGCCGCAACCAAGGCGACAGCTGAAAAAGCAGAAAAAGAAAATGCAGCAAAATTAGCCGCTGAAGAGAAAGCTCAAGCTGCTAAACTAGCAGCGGAACAAAATGCGGCCGCAGAACAAGCCGCTACCGAAGAAGCTGTCCCAGCTGAAAAAACTCAAGAAGGCTCTGGAGAAAAAAACGCAGGCCCAGGTGAAATCAGTTCAGAAGTTCGAGCACTCGATCAACTTCGCCAAATGCCTGGCAATCCAAAGCCTCAGTATGATTCTCAAGAACGTCTTAAAGGTCATATGGGAGTGGTTGTGTTTCAGGCTTTCGTAACTCAGGAAGGTCAATTAACAGACTTTCAGTTATTGAAGTCTTCTGGACATCGCAACTTGGACGCAAAAACTTTAAAGGCTTTGAAACAATGGAAGTTTCATCCAGGCCAAGAAGGATCAGTTGAATTACCATTTAATTGGAATCTAAAAGGTGGGCCGCAAGAAATGCCTGCTTTCTTAAGAAGAAAAGTCGGCAAGGCCCAATAGGCTTTAGCTTACAAATCGAATTTGTAAGCTAAGTTATTCAAATTATTCAGGAAAGCTTAGTCTTGAAAAAGAGTTTTTTTCTTAGGAGTAGTCCCTTTGCTTCTTAAAGCAGCTTTTCTTTTTACGCCTTTACGAGCGAGTTTTTTCTTACGAATAACTTTAGTTTTACGTGTCTTAGATGCCATGAGGGTCCTCCGGTAATATCCAAACTTGGATCAGTTCAAAAAAGCAACGTGATTGCTATCAAAAGGGTATGCTTAAGTCAACGGAATGGCGTTGATCATTTCCACCATCTGCATGCCACTGGGAAGCGTAGTCGATCTTAAACCGAGGCAAATCGAAGCCAAAGCCAGCTGACCAAGATTCTTTCAATTTCGGGGGGCGACTGACACCAATTCGGAAAATGAACCACTTGCTTGTGTAGGACTCAACTCCAATTTGAGGAATCCAATTGTCCCAACGATTATTCGTTTGAGTCACAATATCCATTCGCAATCTAAACCATTCTTGATAGTTCCAGTTAACGCCAAATCGAGAAGTTGGAACCAACCGATTATTACGCTCAAATTCATCACTTGCTGAAACTACATTTTCTGCAGCGAAACCAATTCCGAAATCATTAATAGGAGTCCAAAGAATCCCGACGTTACCATTGATTGCAGTTTTTCTTTTAGCTGCTAAATCAAATTCGGCCTGCCAATATGTCAGAGTTGCACCAAATGCGATTCTGTCATAAATAAAATCAGATAAGCTCAAAGCAAACATCTGCACTTCTTTGTCTGAAAAATAACTGAAAGCACCCGGAACAGCAGAATCACGATCATTTTCTGTTAAACTAATCGCAAACAAATCTTTTTGAAAACTCGTGTAGAAGTGGCGGCCTTTTAGGTGAACTAAGCTTGCAGAATTCATGAAGCTTGCTTCACCGGGCTCGACAGATGCGACGCCTGCACCGCCCGCACCTAATGCAACGGCACTTTTCGGAAGGTTAGCAAAAGATAATGAAGTGAAAAATAACGTGAATAGAATAGTGAGTTTCTTCATAGGAAGAAATCATCTCTCTTATTAAGCGGAAATTACAATGGGGAATTACTGTTTGGTGCAGACCGTAATATAGTGAGCACAAACCGCGTTTGGTGCGTTTATACCAGTTCGCGTAAGCTCAGTTGCCATATTATCTTCATTTATGCAGGCTTGAGTTGGGTCATATTGCACGTAATACGGATAAGGCTGCTGGCTGCCATTTGTTTGATAATTTGGAAATGCTTCATTTGGATAACAATCCATGCCCGTTGGAACAACGCAAAGTCTTGATCCTGCCGCAGTGGTTTGATAACCCAATTCCCACTGGCTTGGCGGAAGGATTTCGCGAATTTTTTCTATATTCATCGCAGAATAATATTGGGCAGCGAATGCACCAGACATAGGATTACAGCCCGCAGCAGCCGGTTGCGGCGCCGTTGCTGGTCCTCTTTGTCTAGAACTCATAATTGGAATCTCAGTGCATCGCCACTGAGTTGCAATGTTCCCTTCAACAACGGGTGTACCAGTTGCTAAATTATATTCGTTGATTCCTTTCAAAACTCTCATCCCCACGCTCGGAACATCACTCGGATAACCGAATTGTAATTGATATCCTCGTCCAACTGCTTTTGTCTGCGCCGAAGAGTAGGCGATAGGACTTCTAATGACAGCTCTATTTCCTTCTTCAGAAAATCCAACAGCAATATGAAATTGGCCGAAGCCTTGGCAGCCTTGAGCAGCACATGCTCTAAACGATTGCGTTCCTAGGAGCGAACTCCAATAATCA
>JANPPO010000482.1:0-1643 GCA_031428555.1 Bdellovibrionales bacterium
CAGTTAAAAGCTTAATCACTTTTTCTTCTGTGATCATATAAGTTAAACGACTTGTTTGTTCAGGCTTTGCATACCACTCTTTGATACGTGCTATTTCAATCCCAGTTTGCTTTGAGTACTCTTCGTACTTTTTATCTAGATCTTCAGCCGTGCAGATCAATTTGTGCTCTTGCGACAACTTGTCGATCAAAAAGCTAGATTGAATCATTTCTGCAGCCGTTTTAGCGAAGTCAGCATCCCACTTTTGAACATAGTCTTCAAATTCAGCTGGCTGCATGCCCTGTTCGGTCATACGCTTTTTAAAATCTTCAATTAAAGAAGCTTTCTGCTCTTTCATCAAAGAGGCTGGAACGTCGACGGGATTTGCTACCACTAACTTTTTAAGCAGGCGGTTTTTAAAATTATCTTCGATGCGTTTTTTTTCCGTTTGCTCTGTGTCTTGTTCAACAGTTTTTTTGAATTCTTCTACTGTTTGGTTGGTACCAATAGTTTTTAACAATTCATCAGACATTTCAGGAATTTCTTTTTTCTTTAAGGATTTCAAAGTCACTTTGAAGCTAACAGGCTGGCCAGCCAATTCAGCTGCGTGGTATGGAGTTGGAAACTTTAAATCTAAAGTGCGAACTTGGCCCACGTTCATACCAACGATTCCCTCTTCGTAACCGTCGATAAATTGTTTCGAACCCAATTCTAAGCTGTGATCAGTTCCGGCACCATTTTCTAACGGCTTGCCGTTTACGATTCCTTCGAAATCAATAACTGCTACGTCACCCATTTGTGCTGGGCGATTATCTAGCACATCGACGAATGTGGCTTTCGAATTACGGATGTTAGTAATAACTTGGTCAATTTTAGAAGTGTCGAAAACATATTTTTCTTTTTCAACTTCAAGGCCTTCCCATGTTTTTACTTTTACTTCTGGACGCACATCAAAAATTGCTGCGAACGAAAAGTTTTTTTCTTCAGATGGATCTTCAAATTCAAATTCAGGGTAACTGATTGGATCAATTTTCTGATCTTGTAGAGCAACTGGATAATGTTTAGAAATTAAATCTTGAGCTACATCGCCAGAAATACGGCCCTTGTACATGGTGCGGATTGTAGTCAGCGGCGCTTTTCCTTTACGGAATCCTTTGATTTCTACTTGGCGTTGAATATCTTGATACGCTTTTTGAAATGCGGTTTGAACAACGTCTTGATTAATTTCAACATTGAGTTTTCTTTGTAGACCTTCAGTTATTTGAACTTGTGCTTTCACGGACTCTCCTTATACTATTCGTAAAGCACGCAAAGTAGTGTGCTTTTTAGGCAAAAGCAATGGTAAAAAAAGCTCATTTTGTTACTGGTAAGGGTGGAGTTGGAAAGTCGCTTGTTGCAGCTTTGTTAGCGCATTTTTATAGCCTTAATAGCCAGCAGGTTTTGCTTACAGAACTGTCCGAAATTAGCTTCTACAAAGACTTTCTGGATTTAAATCAAATAGGATACAAACCAACACCGTGGATACCTCAAGTTGACGTTAGCCAATGGAGCGGGGCCGATTGCCTTAAAGAATACGCCATACATCTGCTCAAGATACCCCGCTGTTGCGCGCCCATACAGGTTGGGCGCAAGCTTGCCATACCAAGCGGCGGTGAGGTTTCCCA
>JANPPO010000483.1:0-10580 GCA_031428555.1 Bdellovibrionales bacterium
TCCATTCGAGCTTCTGAAGCCTTAAGTGTTTTATGTAATTCTTCATATCTTTGCTTTGTTGCCCTTAAGGATTCACGACTTTTCCGCTTGAATTCTGCCGTTTCAATTTGGTCAATTTCTTTATCCCACTCGTCAAATAAATCACGGGCGACGTTTTCGACTTTGCGAATACTTTTGCGAACATCCTCTGCTTCGTGAGTTGCGCGATTAAAAGAAGATTGAAGTGAACTATACTTATCTTCAAGCTCGCCGCCTTTAAATCCCGTTAAGGCCTTTAGCTGTTCAAGTGCATTCTCAAATCCTTTTCCCGCTTCTTCTTGTTCTTCTCTGACGTCGTCAACCCGGCTTTTTAACAAGTCTCTTTTTTGAAGGCCGACCATTTCATAAGCCGAGTATTCAACTTTTCGGACAGCTTTCGTAATCGGGTTTTGGCAACCAGTTGAGATGATAAGGAAAACGACTAGATATGCGAATAGTAATGCAAATTTCATAAGGCGACTATTTCACTGACAAAAGCAGATGTAAAATGGAACCCATCCAAAGCTCTGAATTTTCGGGAATTTCATGTCAAATGTCTTAGTTTCGCGGCAATTCTCTGACTTTTTTATAATGTTTTTAACCCTGTAGGCGAATGTATTTTCAGAGGAAATAACGTCGCTTGTCAGTGGATCTTTGAGTCTTGCAAGTTCCAAAATGTTAAATAAACATCCGTTCATGAGCTATATTTCATTTATAAGCCTTATCCTTTTAGCAAACTTCTCCTACGCCCAGGATGTTTCGGCTTTGTGCGGTCAATCTGACTTGAATCAAATTTCTTTCTCGAACGGTGTCGAACGACGGCAAAATCCGGAATTAACTGTGATCACGTGGAATGCACAGAAGTATTCCGACCCCATTTTTTTTAAAGACTTTAAAAGACTTTCCGAAACTGCCGACGTCTTTTTAGTTCAAGAAGCCATGCACACAACTGAATTGGAAAAGGCTTTTACCCAAAATTTAAATTTTGATTTTAGTTTTCATAAAAGTTTTTGTATGCCAGGAAAACAAGCGACCGGTGTGATGAATTCAGCTCGATATGAACTCATGAACAATATGACGTTTCCATCACCTGATGTAGAGCCCATTTCGCTCACTCACAAAGTAACGGCTTATTCTCAAGTCTATTTTAATGGACAGATTGTTCACATATTTAATACCCATGCTTTGAACTTTAACATTGGTATTCCTTTCGAACGACAGATGTTCGCAATTGCAAAAGAGATTTCAAAACTTAGCGGGCCCGTGATTTGGGCAGGTGATTTCAATACCTGGAATGGCCCTCGCAAAAAGTATATGGAAAAGATAACGACGGCCTTACATCTTAAACATTTAAAGCCTGCGAAAGATCCTCGTAATCTTGTCTTAGATCACATCTATATCAAGGGATTTTCATCTGGCACGTCAGAGGTCCTGATTGAGAACAGCTCTGATCATTTTCCCGTGAGAGCGGTACTTAAATTATAGTAGTATCAAGTTATGACAAAGTCTAACTTCATGCTTGTCTATACAAGCAAATCAAAAGTACCAGTCGATAAAGCACTACTTGATGATATTCTAAAAGTTGCTCGAGAATTAAATTCAAGAGATCAGCTCACCGGATTTTTAGTCGTAAGAGATGGATATTTTCTTCAGCTTCTTGAGGGAAATGAAGAGATGGTAAGAAAATGCTACGCTCGTATTCAAAAAGACAAAAGGCACAAAGAATTCGTTGTGCATGGTGAAGCATTTACGGACTCAAGAATTATGCCGTCATGGAATATGGCTCTTGTGGAAAGTAACACTCAAGGTGCTTCATCTGAACTCATAGAACTTTTCAAATTAGGTCATCAAGGAACGCAGTATCATGACCCCACTTCACTTGAAGCTATCACACGAATCTTTGCTCGAGCAGCCAAGATTCTTTAAAATAATTATTACTTCAGCAAATAGATGAAATCTTCTTTACTTAAAGCTTGAGCACCCTCAAAGTTTGTTTCTTCGATTTGTTCATCAGTTCCGAAAAGTCGATCAAACGATCCCTGCTTTTTAATTTTGAGATCGGCGATTCTTTCTTCAAGGGAACCTTCGATTAAAAGATTATATACTTTTACATCTTTGGTCTGACCCATTCGGTGCGCTCGATCGGTTGCCTGATTTTCAACTGCTGGATTCCACCACGGCTCTAAATGATAAACCACTGAGGCTTTCGTTAAGTTAAGACCCACACCGCCCGTTTTTAAAGTCATCAGCATGACGCCTGGCTCGGGACTGTCTTGAAAGGCAGAAATCAAACGAACCCGTTCTTTTGCACTGACTTGGCCTTGTAAAACAAATGCAGGGACCTTAAGTCGCTGAAGTTCTCTTTCGATTCGACCTAACGTAGATAAAAACTGAGTAAAGACGATGACACTTTCCTTATTTTCCAAGTGCTCTTGAAGAGAACTTAAAAAATGTTCAACTTTAACTGGCTGCTCATCATAGACGACCCCAGGAACTGCGGCTGGATCAGAACAAATTTGGCGAAGGCGCATAAGCGCTGCGAACATCGCAATTTGAGCCTTTCGTTCCCCTTGGGTCTGAATTAATTCTTCCACCTGTCTCGAAAAAGTCATCGCCATCTTTTTGTAAATTTCTTTTTGTTGTCCGACGAATGGCAGTAAAACTTTTTGAATGGTTTTGACCGGCAACGAAAGTTTTACTTGAGATTTAGTACGTCGAAGTAAAAGTGGTTTTGTAATCAGTCGAAGTTCCCTTAGGGCCTCGATATGAACTTCACGGTTATAATATGATTTTCTAAAAGTATCGACATCCCCTAAACATCCCGGCACAACCAAATCACAGAGCGAGAAAAATTCTAAATAATTATTTTCCATCGGCGTACCCGTTAGGCAAACTTTAAATTGAGCTTTTAGTGACCTTGCTGAAATTGATCTCAGTGAAGTGATATTTTTTAAATTTTGAGCTTCGTCAAATGCCAAAACATTCCAGTTTTGGGATTTAAAAAATTCAAGGTTTTCATTCAAAAGCCCATAAGTTGCAATAACAACCATGGGTTCTGGGCTTTCAAGTTCCTTCCTGACTAAATCCTGTTCCTTCGCGTGAAAAGCACGCATCGGAAGATTCGGCGCAAACTTCTTTTTTTCGTCGATCCAGTTGTAGACGAGTGATGTTGGAACGACGATCAGGCATTTGTTTAAAACTCCACGGTCCTGAAGACTGCTTAAGAATGCTAGAATCTGGAAGGTTTTTCCTAAACCCATCTCGTCTGCTAGGATGGCGCCTAATTTTAGTTCGTATAGGTCATGAAGCCACTGGGCGCCTTCTCTTTGATGAGTCAGCAATGCGGATTCCGTAATACTTGGTAATTGAATTTTATCAACTCCAAGGCCTTGCTCGAAGTAAGCGAAGATTCTTTTCCACTCGCCTTCACCTTGCACATCAACGCCTTGGGCTTTCAGCATTAGAAGTTCAAGTGCATAGGATCTTTCTAAGCGATAAACTTTTTCACCAAAGCTATTTTGTTTAACACTGGTCTTTTCGCCTTTGATCTTATTCCAAAATTTCTGCAAAGACTTCAAAGTTGGAATTTGTTTTTTATCGATTCTGTACATTTGTCCGCGGTATTCGATGAATCCAACCTGATCGGGCGTAAAATTAAATTTCAATTCTTCCGTATTGATTCTTTGGCCATTAAAGAAAATCTGCGGATTTAAATCAAACCAGTTCGCATCTTCTTTGTTTTCGCTATTTCCAACAGAGAAAATAAATTCAAACGGATTTTCCTGACTTAAGAATGGCTTACCATTAAATTCAATTTGAACCCCGGTATCTAAGAGATCAAAAAGAAGTGACACGATATATTTATTGTAAAGCCCGATATCAACCCAATTTGGGTTCCCAGCAGCTTCAACCATATTTTGCGGGATAATCTTAGGCTCTGTCCACGAAAGAAGAGATTGTTTAAACCTCTCGCCGACTTGTGACTGCGACTTCGTCAGAAACTTACCCTGACTTGATTCGACAAAATGAAGTATGAGAAATCTTAAAATCGGTAGCACCTGAGTCTGCACATTCTTAATTTCACCAATTTGTTGATTAAAAAAGATCATCGAACGATCTTTTCTTAAAAAACTATGCATTTTATCGACGTAATCAAGAAACAGATTTTTCACGTCTGGAGAAAACATCTCGTCAAACTTACTGCCCGGTTTGCCAAGTAAGCCTGGGATACTATTTTTCAAATGAAGGATTACTTTTTCAAAACTTCGATCTGATTCCGGTGAATCCTGGTCATCAATGAAATCAATTTGTTCACCCGAGCTAAGTGGCTTCTTCAGACTCCAATTAAGCATCTCTAGAAGACAAAAAAGTGCGAAACCCTGGTGACGTAAAAAAAGCATATCATTGGTTCTATAGTGGGTTTGCTTTGAAGCGGCTTCTTTTCTATCAAGACCAAAGTAAACGTCAATTCCACCCATAAATGGCGCAAATAATGGCGCAAGAGTCGTAGGGAAATTCAAATGCTGAACATTTAAATCATCAATTCCGAAACTAACAGACATCTGCATAGAGCCATCAAGTTCACGAATTTTTAAAAACGGCTTAAACTGATTTCCCGTAACCGAGACATAGTTAATAAACTTAATCTGGTCCGCACCCATGTTAAGTTCTAATTTACTTATCGTTTTTGAAATGGATCTTAGGCCCGCTTCCGTTTTTGCAAAACACGCCTTCCAGTTCAGATTTTGATTGATTGAAGCCAATGCTTTTATTTCTTCGTCTTTTATTTCCGTAATTCCTTCGACAGAACTTTCAACCTCAGCAAGCCAGCCTGCCGAATGAAGCCTTAATATGCCCGTAGGAGCAATCTTTTCAGCACCCTGCCATACTTTAATCAAAGCTGCGTGGTTGACCTCTGGGTGAGCCATCACTGTTGCAGCCAGCGGCCTCGCTTTTAAGAATTCAATTTCTTGAAGCGGATACGCGACACGCTTATCTGCACTTTCAGTTTCGCACCAGACGACTTCAAGGTCGCCCACTTGCCGCTTTCGCTGAAATGCCCAAGCTAAGATCTCTAAAATCACGAACCAAGTTTTTTTGAATTCATCACTCTTTTTTTGATGGCCCATGATTTTCAAAGGCTTCATGAACTGCTCGGCGTGGCCTTCCAAAGCCTTAGCCCAATTACAACTTCGATCTTGCAAATAAAACTGAGGATTCAAGAAAAGTGGAAATCCAGGACGTCTAAAAATACCAATCAAGGATAAGCACTGACCATCATCAAAATGAAATTCAAGTGAATGGGCTAAAAGTCTAAGAGAAGTTGAAGGCATTCGAATCGAACTTAAGTCAAAACCTGAAAATAAATTCCAAAATAAATCCCGAGACAAAGTGTAACTTTGTGCCATGACTTCTTGAACTTCTTTATGTTCAGCTGGCAACTGCTTCACATCCGTCGAGGGAGGAATTTCAAGCCCTGTTCCGTCTTCAAAAGAAAACTCAGCATCTAAGACTTGCGAAGGTGGAGTAAAAACCACCTTCGTCAGGCCTGCCAAACCCACAGTCATAGGATTTTGCGAAGCCAGCCAATGGGTTTTTAACAGGGGCTTTAATTTCATTTATTTTTATCCAATTTGCTTTAAAAAGACCAAAACGTGAAAAAGACCAACGGAGAGTGTAAGCGACGTTTTGCTCTATTACAAATTGGAAGTGATCGAATTGGATTTTATACTCTTTAACACCGATACCCATTCACTAATTAAATGAAAGATATGGTTGATTTAAATGGCGCCTTCGTGTAAGGCGCCGAGCATCTTCTTTGAAGATTAGTCTGGTTTAGTAAAGCATCACTGGGTGACGAACAGTTGCTAGCTTGATTTGAACTGGGTTCGATGCAACAGCATAAACCTTATCACCACTGCGAGCGACTCTCACATCAGCTTGTACATAGATGTACATGCCTTCCTGAAGAGTTACACCACCATAAACAACGACTTCAGGTTTTTGGTCAGCCATGATTTTGTTAAAGTCTTGAAACAAAACCATTTCAACCGGACCGATACCTTCGATTTGCGCATCATCAAGTACTAACTGAAAGTAAGTCATGCTTGGAGGGCAGTTCGTTGCCAGACACGCCATCGTTTGGCCTTTATCTAGAACAACTCGGCCAATGATTTGTGTTTGAACTGAAGGTTGAATTGAAGCTGCAAAAGAGCTGATAGCCATTAATGTTGTAAGTACAAGTGCTGTGAATTTCATTTAAGTCTCCCGACAAGAAATAATCGCTAAATAACGAAATATTGTTTATTAAGGCTGATTATCCATACAATTTTTTAAAATTCTAGTACTGAAATTTCCAAATGCAAAACGACACTCGCATGCTTCTTTTGCAACCGGTGTGGTTCCAAAACAGCGCCACTTTGCGGATCATTAAAGCACCTAGTGTTTGATGGCTTTCGTGGTAATTGCTAAGCTCAAGATCGTCGGATGGTTCCATTCTGGCTACTCAAAATCAGGCTGACCACTGACATGCGGCAGCGGAAAAATCGGAACTGTGAGGTAATTCAGAGCAGAGGTTTCGGGCCGATTGACTTATAAGCTACCGTTGCTAACTTGAGCCTTCGCTGAGAAAAAAAACAAAAGGATTACACCATGAAACTTTATGGACACCCATTTTCTACCTGCACTCGAAAAGTTTTACTGACACTCGCAGAAAAAGAACTTCAGGCAGAATTTGTTCATATCGAACTTTCTAAAGGCGAACAAAAGAATCCCGAATATTTACTTAAAAATCCTTTTGGTGTCGTTCCATTCTTGGAAGATGGCGAAATAAAAATGTATGAATCGCGCGCAATCTGTAGGTACTTAGATGCTAAGTCCCCACAAAACAAATTAACTCCAACTGAAATTTCAAGCCGCGCACGAATGGAACAATGGACTTCGGTCGAACATAGTTATATCGACCCAGCTGTTGGAAAAATGATTCATCAAAAAATTCTTCACCCTATGCGGGGCCTAGCAACTGACCTTCAAGTAGTTGAGAGTGCTCGAAAATCACTTCACTTCGCGTTTAATATTTTAAATAGCGAACTTAGAAAATCACCTTACTTAGCAGGCGAAGCTTTTTCTTTAGCTGATCTTTTCATTATGCCTTGTCATGCACACTTAACTCTCGCAAAAGAAGTTGAAGTCATGGAAGCCTACCCTCACCTCATGAACTGGTGGAGCCGAGTCAGCAAACGACCTAGCTACAAACAGTTCAATTAAAGAAAAGACACTATGAATCTTCTGCAACTTCATCAGGGCTGTAAGCACTATGGATCCAAAACATTATTTGAAGACGCCCGCTTTGCTGTGAATGACGGCGAACACGTCGGTGTGATCGGTCCCAATGGCGCTGGCAAAACGACACTCTTTAAAATTCTTGTCGGCCACGAAACTCTCGATTCAGGTGACTTAATCAAATCGCAGAAATTAAAGATCGGTTATCTCGAGCAAGAAGCTAAAGAACCTTTAGATCAATCAGCGGAAGAATATTTAACGAATAATAGTCTTAAACCAATCTGGGAACTGAAACAGTTGGGTCAAGATTTAGGACTCTCTGAAAGTCATTTCGCTGTCCCCTTCCATCAGCTCAGCGGCGGTTACCGAATGAGAATGAAGCTTTTGTCCTTAATCGGACAAGAGCCTAACTTGATGTTACTCGACGAGCCCACAAACTTTTTGGATTTGGAAAGTATTCTGGCTTTAGAAAAATTTCTTCAAGGTTACAAAGGAGCTTTTTTGCTGATTTCCCACGACCGGGAATTTTTGCGAAGAACGACTAACTATACTTTAGAAGTCGAAGCTGGGGAAATCACAAAATTTCCTGGTAACATTGATGATTATTTCGAACAGAAGGCTCAACTTCGACAAATTTTGGAAGCTCAAGCCGCTAATCAAGATGCGAAAAGAAAAAGTGTCTTAGAATTCGTCGAGCGTTTCGGAGCCAAAGCTTCTAAAGCCAAGCAGGCACAAAGTCGTCTTAAAAGCTTAGACAAGATGGAAAAGATTGCGATCAAGGATCTGCCGGTTAGGGCTCAGATTAAAATCCCTCAGCCAATTCATACGGGCAAAGAAACCTTATCTTTAATTAATGCAAGCCTTGGATACGATGAAAAAACTGTTATTGCGAACTGTGACTTAAGAGTCGAAAAAGGTGTGCACTTAGGTGTTGTGGGCTTTAATGGTGCAGGAAAATCAACTTTACTTAAGACCATCGCCGGAAGATTGCCGCTGAAAGAAGGCGAAAGAAAATTAGGTTACCAAGTTTCCTTATCTTACTATGCCCAGCACGTGACTGAAGAATTACATCCTAACGAAACCGTTTTAGAAGCTCTTCAAAGAGCTGCTCAAAAAGATATCTCGTCGCAAGAAATTTTAAACATCGCAGGTTCTCTGCTTTTTTCAGGCGATGCGATTAAGAAAAAAGTCAGCGTTCTATCAGGCGGAGAAAAATCTCGAGTCGCCCTAGGTCAGATTTTGCTGATGCGAAGTCCCCTGCTACTCATGGACGAACCAACGAACCACTTGGACTTCGATACGGTTGAAGCCCTCACTGAAGCACTTCGAAATTATGCCGGCACTGTTATTGTTGTCAGCCATGATCGCGGGTTCATCGGCCGTATTGCGACTAAAATTCTTGAGATCCGAGACGGCCGCGCAGAAGTCTATCCGGGCACTTATGATGATTACGTCTGGAGCTTGGAAAAAGGTGCTCTAAAAGAACGATACGCCAACGCTGTTAGCGGAAACGAGAAAGCGGTCATAAAACCAGTTCCGAAAGCATCTGCTGCCCAGGAAACGAAAAAGCCAGCTCAAAATCCGTCTAATTACAGAGAAGAATCCAAAAAACTCGTTTCTGAGATTCGTGAACTCCAAAGAAAAATTGCAAAGACTGAAGAGATTCTTAAAATTCAAAACGAAAAAATGGTGGGTGTTAATTCTGAACTCTTAAGTGCCAAAGGTCCAAGAGCTGCAGACTTAGCTAAAGAGCTCAATATCATTGGCGAAGAAATTGAGAAACAAGAAGAGTTACTTTTGGGTCATATGGAAAAGCTTGAGACTGCTGAACAGAAAATGCAGGACCGTTCGTAAATGAAAGAGGAAAATCCTAAAGCTTTCAAACATTGGATAAGCGAAAAACTGGTTCAGAAAATGGCTCAGGATCTTACCAGTGTTTTCCCTCAGTTTAACTCAAAATCCTTCGTGCAAGTTGCAAAACAATTAAAAGCACTTGAATTAAAACCGCGTGTTTTGGTCATTCGCGACACCTTGTTTGAGCATTTGCCGAAAGATTACCTTAAGGCACTGCGAATTCTTTTAAAGGCCGTTGAAAAAGATAACTTAAAGGGTTTTGATCTCTGGCCTTTCTCTGAATTTATTCAGACTCATGGCTTAGAGCACTTTGATGAATCTCTTCATGCCTTGTCGATTTTGACTCAAAAATTTACAGCTGAATTTGCGGTTAGACCTTTCTTGGTTCAATATCCTGAAAAAACTTATGCCCTTTTTCTGAAATGGGCGAAACATTCGAACCATCACATCAGGCGTTGGACCTCTGAAGGCTCAAGACCCAGGCTTCCATGGGGAATGAAACTCCATTCCGCTATTCGAGATCCGAAACCGGGAATCAAAATTTTAGATCTGCTGAAATTTGATGAAGAACTGTATGTTCGAAAAAGTATTGCAAATCACCTAAATGATATTGCAAAGGACCATCCCGATTTAGTTATTGCGACGCTAAAGAAGTGGAATAAAGACTGTCCTCCAAAACATCAGGGGAAACTTCTTTGGATCCAAAAACAGGCCTTGAGAAGCCTGATCAAAGCCGGATACTTACCCGCCCTTACTCTCATGGGATATGGGAAACAGGCTGATATTAAAATTGGAAAGTTAAAAATTAATAAGAAAAGGTTTAAGCTTGGGGAAATCATCGATTTTGAATTACAGCTGATTTCTACAAATAAAAAGAATCAAAAGCTGGCAGTGGATTATGTGATTCACTATCAAAAATCGAATCAGAAAACGTCGCCGAAAGTGTTTAAACTAAAAGTTTTAGACTTGAATCCAGGCGAAACTTTTATAATTAAGAAGCGCCACGCACTTCGCCCCGTTACTACCAGAAAACACTATTCAGGAATTCATAAGATTCAGATTCAAATTAATGGAAAAATTTTGGCATCCGCAGACTGGCACTTAGATCTTAAATAGAACTTTTTAGCTTCGTATATTGAATCTGCTAAAAACCTTAAGCTCCGTCGTATTTCAACGCTTGAATCTTAGTTCGGTCGCCCACTATCCAAATTAAGTCATGAGGATGAAGAACAGTTGAAGAATCAGGACTTAAAATACGCATTCCATTTCTTTCTAAACCCACTATAAGGCCATTTACTTTTTCTCTGAGGCCAGAGTCCCGAATAGTTCGCCCGCGATACAGCGACTTATCCGAGAGTAGAATTGGCTCGAGTCCATAAACGTCCAAGGCTTCGGAGCTTTTGATCTCCTCTTTGACTTCAATCACT
>JANPPO010000484.1:0-4747 GCA_031428555.1 Bdellovibrionales bacterium
TTTATTTGGAAGGGTGACTATCATAATGCAAAACAACTTTTGCAGGCGGTACAGCGTCGGATAAAAAAACATGCTCCTGCTAGTGATGCGACAGACCCGGTGAGCATGTCTAAAGAGTTTTATCGCCATCGTCAGCATCAAGCTCACAAAGCGCAGCTTTTATCGCGGCTGATGGTCGTCGTAGAGGCAGACCTTTCGATTAAGCTTCCTCGCGCGCCGGATTTGAGCAAGGCCATTTCTGAAGCTACGCAAGCGCCAACTGGTGACTTCGTGATCAGCCTTCGCGAGCTTCAGGGTTTTGTGGGAGCTCATGAATGGCGCAAAAAGGGTGTCGTTGTTCAAGCGTTAGGTGGCCAGAAGATTCATGCTTATTACGGAGTGTTTTCTCCGGTTAGGGGCGAGTACTTGGATTTAGTGGCAAGCGCGCCTTTGCCAGCGGGGATTCAAACTGCATTCGATATTGGAACGGGGACTGGAGTTATTTCTGCTGTTCTTGCCCATCGGGGAATTAAACAAGTTATCGCAACTGATATGGATGATCGTGCGATTCAATGTGCGGTTAGCAATATTAAGAATTTAGGTTTTGAAAAACAAGTCATTGTTGTTAAAACCAATTTGTTTCCAGAAGGTAAAGCTGAATTAGTCGTCTGTAATCCCCCATGGTTACCTGCAAAGCCCACATCTGCCATTGAGCGTGCGGTTTATGATGAAGATAGCAGTATGGTAAAAGGATTTTTGAACGGCGTGAGCGCAAGCTTAAGCGAAAACGGTGAGGCTTGGCTCATCATTTCAGATTTAGCAGAACACTTAGGTCTTCGCGGTCCTGAAGACTTGAGAAATTGGATTTCTGCAGCAAAACTTCAAGTCATTGAGTGCATGAAAATTCAGCCAAGGCATTCGAAAGTGAAAGATGATGAAGATCCACTTCATTCTGCCCGCGCGAAAGAAATCACGATGCTTTGGCGGCTTCGAAAATTATAGATTTTGAGAAGCGATAAAGGCGCCAGTCCAGGCGTTTTGAAAATTAAATCCACCCGTGATCCCGTCAATATCAAGGACTTCGCCTGCGAAAAATAATCCTGGGCAAATTTTGCTTTCCATTTTTTTAAAATTCACTTCTTTTAAATCGACTCCGCCGCACTCGACAAACTCATCTTTGTAGCGATTTTTGCCTAACACTTCAAAATTTGTGGCGAATAGAATCTCGGCGATATTTTGCATTTCTTTATTCGAAATATCCGCCCAGCGTTTATTTTCTGAGATCATAGCTTTTTCTAAAACTTTGATCCAAAAACGTTTCGCTAGCTGTTCGGGATAGATGTTGTGAACCAAAGATTTTAAGCCTTCTGCTTTAGCTTTTTTCAAAATCTCGATTACCGATTCTATTCGGTCAGAGCCTATCCAGTTTACTTTTAACTGCGCTTTGTAGTCTGAATGGAGCATTTCCCTTGCTGCCCAAGCTGAAATTTTTAAAACCGCAGGACCACTGAGGCCCCAGTGGGTAATCAGCATCGGGCCTTTTTCTTTAAAAGGCTTTTCGTTGGGTATTAATAATTTCACTTCTGCATTCTCAAAACTGAGTCCCGGTAGGTCGGTCAGCATCGGATCTTCGATTTTGAAACTAAAAAGTGAAGGTGCCAGTTCCGTAATCGTGTGACCTAATTCTTTTGCTAGTTTGTGACCGAAACCACTGCTGCCGGTTGCAAGCATTACGGAATCTGCTTCTATTGTTTCACCAGTACGAACTTGGATAAGAAATTTTCCGTTCTCGAGTTTCGCGATACTCTCGACTTTATGATTAAGTTTAACTTGGACTCCGGCATCGGCTGCCGAAGCTTCAAAACATTTAATAATTGTTTCTGAAGTGTTTGTATCTGGGAACATGCGGCCGTCGGCTTCGGCTACTAAATTGACTCCGCGTTTTTGAAACCATTCGACAGTATCGCGAGCTTGAAAACGCTGAAAAGCTGAAAGTAATTCTTTTGATCCCCTAGGATAGCGTTCACAAAATGCGGGGACCTCGAATAAATTGTGGGTCACATTGCAGCGACCTCCGCCCGAGATCGAAACTTTTTTGAGGACGCTATTAGAGGCTTCAAGAACTTGAACATCGACAGAAGTCCCATTGGCCTGGGCATTTTCAGCTGCATTGATTGCGGCAAAGAAGCCAGCGGCGCCGCCTCCGACAATGATTATTTTTCTTTTGGACATGGGTTTAACTTACTTCAATCAGAGACTGACTTAAAGTAGTAATTAGATAATTGCACTGACTTTGAAGATATTGACTAGGACTTACGCTACTATTTGTTAGGAAAATCATTCACTAGCTGATCCTGCGCGGGTCTGCCTAAGCGGCTCCAATTTGTCTCGTCTTCGAAAACTTCGAGGGCTTGCTTTTTAAAATTATCACCGCAGTTCGAACAATAATGAACGAGATTATATGAAAATATTTTCTCTAAACCGTATGGCCCAAACGCAGACGGGTCACAAGCCTTAACAGCCCCTGAAGCCTCGTCCATGCAGATCTGATGTTTCCAATATTGATTTTGAGGCTCAAGATGTCTTGCTTCATGAAATAGCACTGATAGCCAGTATAACTTACTATCGAGACCCGGCGACTGATTCACTTTTGAGCAGATGTAAATGACGCCCGGTTCTCCTTCGGAATCAATTTTGGCAGTAAAGTTGCAATCATCTTTCTGCATTTTGATCTTGCGGACTCGGGCGTGAAACCAATTGCGATAAATTGCGCCGTCAACTGGTCCGCCAAAAACCTTATAGTGAAAGGGGGTGGCTCCTTGGCCTTTCACTTGATAGAGCTCTTCAAGAGCCGAATTTAGATAAACTTTAAATTGCTCGGGGAAATCTTTCGAAAACTCGGGGCCTGTGGCTGAATAGCCAAAGCTGGGGGCTAAAATCGAAAGGCTCAAGAATGAAAAGACAATGAGAAGGAAATGCATACAAGGAAGTTTTGCAAGGCCTAAGCCAAAAGAATAGCCCTGGTTCAAGCTTAATTCGTCCTTTATAACTAGAATGCTTATGAACCGATAGGTTACGCCAAAAAACGGTCGACATTCTTTGACGGGTTTTAAATTGGTAAGCGCGCAAGACATTTAGATTGTCTCAATTTGAGAAGTCATACATTCCAGTGAAGACAGGTTTAAACTAAATTAAAAAATTTAAATTTGTGGCACATTTTTTAAAACTTTGATGTTAGTTTGCAATTAAATAAAATAATGATTCCTTTCTCTTAAATAGCTTCTACTTTCAAAATAAATTTACATTCAGGAGTAGTTTTATGTTTTCTAAGTTTTTTGTTTCATGTTTATCACTTGGAATTGCGCTTCTCGCTGCGCCATCAATATCGTTTGCGGCTCCTTGTTCGACGGCTGCGAACTGGGATATTAATGCCAAAGCATCAGATCCTTCAGTGAAACCTCTCATTGGAAGTCCCACGAGCGACATCATGTTAACACCAGCTGGTGACGGTTGCTATCGACACTACCAACGTGGATCTATTTATTGGAACCAACAGGCTGGAACTCATTTTGTCATTGGTGCCATTCATGGGAAGTGGTCGCAGCTTGGATGGGAACGGGGAGTTCTTCGTTATCCTGTAACAGACGAGTTAACGACTCCCGATGGCCGAGGACGATACAATCATTTTCAAGGTGGCTCTATTTATTGGCATCCTGATACAGGGGCTTATGAAGTCCACGGCGATATTCGTGCGCTTTGGTCACAAATCGGGTGGGAAAGAAGTGTTTTAGGATATCCGGTGACCGATGAAACGATCACTCCAGATAGAATCGGAAGATTCAATCATTTTCAAGGCGGATCAATTTATTGGAAACCAAATTTAGGTCCGCATTTTATTTTCGGAGCAATTAGAAATTACTGGGCTTCTCAAGGTTACGAACGAAATCCCGCGCTTGGTTATCCCATCACAAATGAACTTGCACCAAAGCTAGGAAGCTTGGATCGATTTCAAGATTTCGAAAACGGAGTTCTTTTCTGGAAAAAAGATTCTCGCACTGCGACTGAATTAGGACGATTTCCTTTGGCAAGCCGGGATCGCGCGGATCTCGAATTAGAGGCTCAAAATAAAGTTGCAGGATTGATGGCACCTTATGGTGACAAAGCTTACATCGATCAAGCTCCAACTATTGTGGCTGTAACGAATTACACGCGCGAAGGTTTTAACGGAGTATCAAGCCGACAAATTCAGCTCAATATGAAAATTAAATATAAAGCGGAATTTTTAGGAATTGATGGCCTACTTCCGGATCCCCATACCATTTTAAGTCTTTGGGTTTCATTTCAACCAAGAAAAACTGCTTCAGGCACAGAACTTGTTATGACTCTCACTCGGGCCCGTATGCAAACGCATGTGCCTGCTCCAACAAGTGGATTTATTTCAGCCGAAACGATTAATCGGATGTTAAAAGATGATGTATTGAACAATGTGATCGGAAAACCGCAAGTTATGGGAACTGTCCCTTCGACCATAACTGTTTTGTCCGTGAAGGTTATGCCAAATGGAGATCTGAACACCTACATAGCTCCGCTTTAGTTCGTTTCATATGAAACTTACAACAAGGTAGTCGGATCGTAGTCTACAACTATCGCAGCACCTTGTTGCGGAATTGCAGTGCCATGGAATTGGATCGAGTTCGCAGCGGAGTTGTATGACCAGCCATTTGTTGAACTTTGTGGAATTGAAACTCCATTAATGCTGACAGTGATC
>JANPPO010000485.1:0-2796 GCA_031428555.1 Bdellovibrionales bacterium
TCAACTCCCTAAGCCCAAGAGCGATCTGCTCTTGAAATGAAGGTTCTGGTGTACTTTCAGCGAGACACCAAGTTCCTACGTGATTGCTCCAAAGACCTTTTACACAGTCTTTGCCATTCATAACTCGGACCGCTTTTACGCCGCCATCAAGTGCAGAAAGAATCGTTTTCGTCTTTGTCAGCATGCCGCCTTGAACAACTTCTTCTTCGATGAGTGTGTGAAGGCCTGAAATGCTGAGTTCCGGAATTAATTCCATTCTTTCGCTCAATATTCCTTTTTGATCTGTCAAAAAGATCAAATACTTTGCTTTCAATGCTTGAGCAATTCGGCTAGCAGCCCAGTCCGCGTTGATATTATATTTTTCGCCGTCTTTGCCAACGCCGATTGTGGAAATGATTGGAACATGAGTTTCCATAGCAGCATCAATTGCTTCAGTGTTAACAGTCTCGATATTTCCCACTAGGCCTAATTTGTCAGATGCTTGAGTGCAAAATAAAGTCTGACCTTCAGCGCCTGACATACCAACTGATGGAACGCCTTCATGATTTAAGTGATCAACAAGCTGCTTATTTACTTTATTGTGTAAAACATCTTCGATCACCCCAATCATTTCGGGCGTTGTGATTCGCTGACCTTGATAGAAATTCCACTGAATGTGCTGCTTAGTTAATTCCTGATTGATCGCAGGGCCACCGCCATGAACGACAATCACTTGATAACCATACTTGCGGTATTCTTTCAAAGCGTCAGTGAAAGTTCTTAAAACTGTTTCATCTTGAAGGCTTGCGCCCCCTAATTTAATAACTACTTTTGATGGCTTCATGTGTACTCCGTATTAATATCCACATATTTTTTCGAAAGATCACAACCCCAGGCAACTGCATTTTCAGTTCCGGATTTGAGATCGATTTCGATTTGGATCTTAGATTGTTTTAACAGTTGTTTTACTTGGTCCCGGTCAAATGCTTGTGGCGCCCCATCAGCGAACAAAGTTTGACCCTGAATTTTTAAAGTCATTTTTTCTAATGCGTATAGCGGAACTTTTTCTGCTCCCAAGCGTGCTAGTATTCGTCCCCAGTTTGGGTCTTCTCCATGCATCGCAGTTTTTACAAGTGGCGAAAGAGTCACGCCGCGCGCTGCCTGCTTTGCAAGTTCTAAACTTGGAGCGTTTTTAATTTCCACTTCAAGTAATTTGCTAGCACCTTCGCCGTCAGCCGCAATACTTTGAGCCAAGAACTGAGACACTTCTTTCAAAGCCGTTTCAAAAGCTTCGATGTCTGCTTCAGTCTTTAGCTCAACTTTTGTTGCGCCATTTGCCATTAGGAAAACGCAGTCATTTGTTGAAGAATCTCCGTCAACGCTGATCATGTTAAAACTAACGTCCGTTACTTTCTTCAGCATGCTTTGAGCTAACTTCGGCGACATCTTCACATCTGTTAGCAAATACCCAAGCATTGTTCCCATGTTCGGGTGAATCATGCCAGAGCCTTTGCAAATTCCTGTGATGCGAACCGTTCCGCCAGACAAGTCAACTTGGGTCGTCACAGACTTTGGAACCAAGTCAGTTGTCAAAATAGCGAGAGCAAAATTTTCTGACACTTCAGTTGCACGCATTACAAGTTCAGGAATAGATGCTTCGATTTTATCGATCATCAATTGATGTCCGATGACTCCAGTGCTTGCAGCCAAAACTTGGTTAGACTTAACATTTAATTCTTTAGCAACACTCGCCACCATCTGAAGATTAAGCTCAACACCTTGATTTCCAGTTGCAGCGTTAGCTTGGCCGGAATTCGTAACGATGGCTCTGATATCAGATGACGGAAGAATTTTTTGGCAATAGACAACCGGAGCAGCTTTAAGCTCGTTCAAAGTGAAAACTCCAGCTGTAACGCAGTCAACTTCTGAAATCAAAAGACCGATGTCAGGACGGTAACGACGTACACCGCAATTCACGCCACTTGCTAAAAATCCTTGAGGCAAAATTGTTCTGTGTAAACCTGGTCCTGGACTCATGTAGTCTCCTTAGAGTTGCTCATCAACCCTAGAGTTACAGGCCAATCCATCGTTCGATTGAGATTTTCAATCGCTTGGCTGGCTGCACCCTTTAACAAATTGTCTAAACACGAAAAAACATAAAGCTTATCGCCCACTAACTCGTAACTAATATGAGTGTAGGGGGTATGGGTCACGTTGTTCAAAGATGCGAGTTTTGAAATTTGAGTTCCAAACCGCACCAGAGGATAATCTTTGAACGCCTCTTGGTAAGCTGCTGTAACTTCATCGACGCTTTTTGCCGAAGTTTTGGCATAAAGACTTGCGATGATTCCACGTTTCGTAGCTAAAAGATGAGTCGCAAAGTGGGGCTCAATCTTTTTGCCACCGAAAGTTTCCACAGCTTCCTGAATTTCAGGCATATGCTGGTGACGACCCACTCGGTAAGGAAGACATTCGCCGTCCACTTCAGAAAACAGAATATTTTCCGAAGGTTTTTTACCAGCGCCCGTTGTTCCAGACTTCGCATCAATGACAAGTGAATCCACTTCGATCAAATTCTTCTTAATAAGTGGAATCAAAGCCATCGAAATAGCCGTCGCATAACATCCAGGATTCGATACCAAGTTCGTTTCCAACTTCGCAGGCCCTGCAAACGGCACGAGTCCATAGTGTGCAGTCATTAAGAGTTCTTTTTCTGCATGCTCTGCATGATACCACTTCGAGTAATCACTTTTTTTCAGTCTGAAAGCACCACTTAAGTCGATGACCTTCTTTTTTTCCTTCAAGAGTAAAGGCACT
>JANPPO010000486.1:0-2010 GCA_031428555.1 Bdellovibrionales bacterium
GAGCTTTTGTCTGCCCTCTTGATCTTCTCGGTTAACCAGTGTATCTCAAGTCTTAAGGGCCCAAGATGGGCCTTTTGTTTTTTTAAAAGCTTTCAAGTTATAGGTTTTATTTTAATGATTGAATGGTTCGAAAAAGTTGAAAAAATCTGCCAAGACATTGCTTCGCGTGAAGGATGTTATTTGTACGATGCAGATTTTTCTGGAATAGGCGCAGGCCGAACACTCAGAGTCTTTATTGATAAAGATAATGGTGTCGGTGTTGAAGACTGCACGAACGTTTCCAGAGGTCTTGATGAAGCTCTTGATCAAGACGAACTCATTCCCGGTGGACCCTATAACTTAGAGGTCTCAACTCCTGGCATTGACCGAATTCTTAAAAAAGCCTGGCACTTTGAAAAAGTTGTCGGGAAAAAAATCTGGGTCAAGACCGGAGTCGCTTTTGAAACTTTGGGTGTTGAAGAACCAACGTTGAAAAAGGCAAAGCAAGTTGAAGCAGTATTAAAGGAATTTAAAAACGATACGTTAGTTTTGGAAAATAAAAAGGGTGACGATGTTTTGTTGCCTTTAGAAAAGATAGAAAAAGCTAAAGTTGTTTTTGAAATGCCAAAAAAATTAAAACCGTAAGGTGATTCTCGAAAGGTCTGGTAATCTGGTATGGCTGAAAATATGTTCTCTGAATTAAGCCGCGTAATCGAGCAAGTCGGAAAAGACAAAGGTATCGACAAACAAGTGATCGTCGATGCGATTACTCAAGGTATGCTTTTAGCTGCTCGTAAAAAATACGGAACTTACAGAGAAATCGAAGCTAGCTACAACGATGAAACTGGCGAAATCGAACTTTTCGAATTTAAAGAAGTCGTAACAAAAGAAGTCTTCGTTGATGAAGAAGTTGAAATCACTCAAGACGACGCGTTGAAATTAGATCCTCAAGCTCAGCTGGGCGATTCAATCGGTATCAAAATGGATGCCGGCGACTTAGGTCGAATTGCCGCTCAAACTGCAAAACAAATTATCTTACAAAAAGTTCGCGATGCTGAACGCGAAATTATCTTCAACGAATTCGAACAACGTAAGGGTGAAATTGCATCTGGTATCGCACGCCGAGTAGAAAAGGGCGCGATTGTTGTGGATTTAGGCCGCACAGAAGCTTTCATCCCACCTCGCGAACAAATTCCGGGCGAACAATATAAGCCAGGCGATCGTCTTCAGGGATTTTTACTTGAGGTTCGTCAAAGCACTCGTGGTCCTCAAATCATCATGTCTCGTGCTTCTGAACAATATTTGATTAAACTTTTTGAACTTGAAGTACCTGAAATTTATGATGGCATCGTAGAAATTATGGCGGCAGCTCGTGAACCTGGCCAGCGTGCAAAAATCGCTGTTCGATCTAAGGACGCTGCAGTTGATCCAGTTGGAGCGTGCGTAGGTATGAAGGGTTCTCGTGTCCAAAATATCGTACAAGAATTAAAAGGCGAAAAAATCGATATCGTTCCTTGGGACGAAGACGTGACTCGTTATGTGGTAAACGCTTTAGCTCCTGCTGAAATTGCAAAAGTATTTGTGGACGAAGGTGCACGTGAGATGGAAGTTGTTGTTCCAGATACTCAGTTAAGTTTAGCGATTGGTCGTAAAGGTCAAAATGTTAGATTAGCTGCGAAATTAACAGGCTGGAAACTTGATATTCTTTCTGAAAGCTCATCTTCAGCTAGAACTGCTGAAAGCATTTTCAATTTGATGTTGTTGCCTGGAATGAACGAAACGATGGCTCAAAACATTTATCAAAGTGGTTTTGCTTCATTTAAAATCCTAGCTCAGGCTTCTTCAGAAGAAGTGATGAGCGTGCCTGGTTACGACGATCCTGCAAAAGCAGAAAAGTTGATCCAGGATGCAAAAGACTTGATTGCGAAATATGAAAAAGAAGGCACTCCGATCCCATCTCTGCCTTCTGCCGCTAAAGAAACTAAATCAGCTGGATCATCAAAAGAACAAGCTGAGCAACGTTTGAAAGAA
>JANPPO010000487.1:0-2704 GCA_031428555.1 Bdellovibrionales bacterium
ACCGGGCGGTGCTTTCATGACAACGATGCGCTCTCCTGAAGGCCAAGAATTTCCAGGCATCGGCTGCTTTTTAGAGATTGTTGAAAATGAAAGACTGGTTTGGACCTCTGCTTTGCTTCCGGGGTACCGCCCCATTATGAAGATGACGAACGGACACGATATGCTATTCACGGGCGTGATTCAGTTGGAATCTCAAGGGACTGGAACCAAATACACGGCGATGACGATTCATGCGGACGAAGAAACGAAAAACACCCATGAAAAAATGGGATTTCACGAAGGCTGGGGAATCGTATTAGGCCAGCTTGTGAATGAGATTAAGAGCGGAAATATAAAGTAGATTTATTTTCTGACATCATTTCTCTAATGAGCTTGCTGTTTTCATCGGTTCGCTCGCGAAGGCCGTCTACAATGCCTTGCTTGTCTTCATTCGAGCGGTTTTGCGAAAGTTTAAATTTCGACTCAACACTTTCGATACGAAATTTGAATGAAATGATCGCAGCGGTCAGAGATGCCTCGTCTAATAAATCGGCTGGAAGCTCAAACTCCCAAGGTGTCGCGCTTGGCTTTTCATAAAAATGCGTGAGCTGTTTTAAAATATCGATCTGTTCTTTGAATCCTTCGACTAATTCTATTTTTCCGTGAAGGTGCGCGATCGCGTAGTTCCAGGTGGGAACATCTCGGCCCGACTTATACCAACTGGGAGTGATGTAAGTGTGTGGACCATTTACGATCATCGTACATTCTGGATTTTCTTTGAAATGCCTCCACTGGGGATTTCTTTTAGCCATGTGACCGAGAAGAATTTTTTCCTCGTTCGGGTGTGGACTAAAGATGACTGGCAAATGATTTATGAAGGGCTTTTCATTTTTAGGAAAGGATAGAACAGTTACAAAACCATTTTCTTCTATTAGTTTTTTAAATTTTGTTTCTTCATCTTGAGAGAAATGCTTCGGTATGTACATCAAGCGACCTTTCAAGGCTGCGTGCTATTTCCAAGTTTCGTTTAACTTGTCGGAATAGAATCTGAGTGCTCCGTCAAAAGATTTAATCGATTCATCTGAAGTCGTATCGATCAACTGTACCAAAAGTTCGCTAACAGACTCTTCGTATTTCCCCAAATTATAAAGCGTCAAAGACCGAAATACTTTTAATGAACGATTTTCTGGGAATTCCTCTAAGCCTTGGTTGAAAGTTTTTAAAGACTTTTCGTACTCTCCTAGACAACGGTAAGTACTTCCCAGTCCAAGGAATGCACCCTCGCGACCTTCGACTAATCCATCTGCAATGGCTTTTTCGTAGTACGGAGCCGCATCAGATTCTTTGCCCATGAAGTCACACGTCCAGGCGAGTTGGTAATTTACATCAGGGTCATGGGGATTTGCTTTAAGCATATCCATGAGCAACGCCATTGCCTCTTCAGGCTTTTTATTTTTTCGAAGCTCTATAGCCTCTGATATTTTTGATTTCATTCTTACCCCACCTTGCCCTTTCACGAACAACCCATGCAAAAATGGTTTATATGCCAATTTCTTAAGCCAATACAACTTGAACTTGCCGTAACGCTCGATTCAATGCGACCATTTTCAAGCAATTCAACACTCATCAGGAGCAATTCATGAAATTTATCGTCCCGGCACTTCTTTTTATTTTTACAGTCGGTTGTCAATCGACTCAAACGGCTGAAATTAAGGTGACTCCAACTACGGTTGAAGACGCTGTGAATATTAGCAGCTATAGAGCTCAAGAAAATCGAAAACGGGATCAATATCGTCACCCCATTGAAACTTTGAACTTTTTCGGTGTGAAACCTGAGATGACAATTGTGGAAGTTTCTCCGGGCGCTGGTTGGTACAGAGAAATTCTTGCACCACTTTTGAGTAGCAAGGGGCAATATATTGCGGCGACTCCCCCTTCAGCAGGGAACGAATATATGACGAAAATGAACGAGACCTCTCAGCAGTGGTATGCCCGATACCCTGAGATTCAAGCCAAAGTGAAGAGTGTCGAGTTTGCTCCCCCGGCTGAGTTTGCGGTTGAAAAACCGGTAGACATGATTCTGACTTTTAGAAATGTTCACAACTGGGCGGCTGCGGGAAATGATCAAGCTGCGTTCAATGTTTTTTTCAAAGCGTTAAAGCCAGGTGGAGTTTTGGGCGTTGTCGAACATCGTGCAAATGCAAAATCAAAACGCGATATGAAAGCGAAATCTGGTTACATGCGTGAAGCCGATGTAATTCAAATGGCGAAGCGCGCGGGCTTCAAGCTCGAGGCAAAATCAGAAATTAACGCAAATCCAAAAGATACAAAGAATCATCCAGAAGGTGTTTGGACATTACCGCCATCGTTAAGACTAAAAGATAAAGACCAAGAAAAATACTTAGCGATCGGCGAAAGCGACCGCATGACTTTGAAATTTGTTAAGCCCTAGTATTTTTTTCTTTAAAGCCGATTACCAAGGCAATTCTTTGCCGCGGTAATCGTAGAAGCGACCTGTCTGATTTAATTTTGCTTCGGACACAACTTTGAAAAGGCCGACAGCACAATCTTTGGTTGTGACTGTTGCGCCCTTACCACCCATCTCTGTTTGGACCCAGCCAGGATGAAGAACCAAACAGGTCATTTGCGGAAACTCAATCGACAGACATTTGTTAAACATATTGAGTGCTGCTTTTGACATACGGTAATCGTAGTAACCCCCGCC
>JANPPO010000488.1:0-2279 GCA_031428555.1 Bdellovibrionales bacterium
TTACTAAATTTTGCTGCCTTTTCCGTATCAAGATCAGTCATCGGATTAAATGGCTTTTTCGAAGCAATCTGGAAACTCCACATACCTGTCGGATAACTGGGAGCATAGAAAAGCATTGTTGCCGCATTTTTATCACCGAAAATCGTTCGAATACATCGGTGCAAATCAACGAAAGTTTTCTGATGGAATAATGGAGATTCACCTTGAGAAACCAACAAGCCGTGGCCTGTTAAAGCTTTTTGGCAATCTTTGTAGAAAGCTGAAGTGAATAAGCCCTCTGCTGGGCCAACGGGATCAGACCCATCAACGATAATAAGATCATAACTATTTGCCGCCGCTTTTTTAACGAACTCAATACCGTCGCCGATAACGAGGTTTAGCTTTGGGTTATTAAAGTCTGAAGCTAGCTTTGGAAGATGTTCTTTAGATGCTCGAACAACAGCTTCATCAATTTCGACCATTGTGACGTTTTTAACATTTGGATATTTTAAAACTTCACGAATAGTCCCGCCGTCACCACCACCGATAACAAGAATGTTTTCAGCTTTAGTCGCAAGTAATTGCATCGCAGGGTGAACAATCATTTCATGGTAATGAGCTTCGTCACGTTCTGTGCACATAACCATATTATTGATCGCAAGCATTTTACCAAAAGATGGCGTATCAAATACTCGAACTTGCTGAAATGGAGATGTTTCATTGAATAGAACTTCGTTGTAGCGAAGGCTTAAAGCTTGAAGATCATCTTTATCAGTAAACCAAACGTTTCGTTCAATTCTATGTGCTGTTCCTGGTGCTATTGGTTCAGCATCATTGCGTTTTTTAGGTTTGAAATCATCGCGCTTCATCAATTGCATAGAGCCACGATTCATTTCCAGCGCAGAATACTTATTAGACTGGAAAGCTTTTTTTAAGTGCTCAAATGAAACCCAAGGATCTACAGTTTCGCCACAAGTAAACAAATCAACAGCCGCGTATCTGAATTCCGGCCAAGTATGAATTGCCAAATGGCTTTCTTGAATAACGACAACACCCGAAATTCCCCATGGAGAAAAATGGTGAAAGGTAGAATTAATAACCGTGGCGCCAGCTGTGTTAGCAGCTTCGACCATCGATTTTTCAACCTTATCAACGTCATTTAGGATGTCTGGATTACAATCTGTGAATTCGACTAATATGTGGCGACCTAATGCTTTCATGCCTTCTTTGTAGGGCCATTTTGCCAAGGGGGCAATCAGAAATTTCGAATTTCAAAGCTAGTGTGAATTTGTTGATCGTGAAAATCCTGTGGAATTGTGTCTTTTGTGGTCTCTCGAACAGATGCAAGCTTTTGAAGTTCGGGCTCTAATTTAAATTTTCTTTTATTCGTCGAGAAGAGCAATACTCCCTCACGTTTTAAGGCCTTTAAACACTCTTTTATCATCCAGGGGTGATCTTTATCGATATCAAGCACTTGATTCATTCGCTTGGAGTTTGAAAATGTCGGTGGATCCAAAAAAATTAGATCATAGGCATTCTGGGGCAAATCATTCTGTAAAAACTGCAAGACATCAGCTTGTAAGAAAGAGTGATCTTGCAGAGGAATCTTGTTCAACTCAAAATTTCTTTTGGCCCAATCTAAATAGGTGTTTGAAAGGTCAACACTTGTCACACTTGCGCCGCCCATTGCGGCTGCCACACTAATAGATCCAGTATAAGAAAATAAGTTTAAAACTCGTTTGCCTTGGCTTGCTTTGAAGATTTTGTACCGAGAAGGTCTGTGATCAAGAAAAAGACCCGTGTCCAAATAGTCCCAAAGATTCACATAGAATTTAAATTGGCTTTCTTGAATGACGAATTCACGCTCTTTTTCATCTAATTTTTCGTATTGCTCTTCGCCTTCTTGGCGAATGCGTTTTTTCATAATCAGTTTAGAATCTTCCACCTTAAGAATATTTTTGATCGCTTCAAGCGTTGGTGGAAGATGGTTTTTGCCAGCGTCTTTTAAAACATCGGATTTATCGTAGACTAAAACATGATCTTTATAGACATCCACAATGTAAGGGAATTCAGGAATGTCTCGATCGTACAAGCGATAAGCCTCAAAGCGGTTTCTTTCGCTCCAAGGTTTAAGTTTTCTGTAATTCTTTTCTAATCTATTCTGAATTGCGCTCATGTGGACTTAGGAATTTAGACAAAAACACTCGCACATGGTAGAGAATAAAGAATAATCATATGAAAGTTTTACTTATTACACCCCCTATGACCCAAATGAATTCGCCTTATCCGGCAACGCCGTA
>JANPPO010000489.1:0-9061 GCA_031428555.1 Bdellovibrionales bacterium
TCATCTAAAATGAGTCTTAGAACTGGTTCCGCAAAAACAATTCCCGCAACAGTCAGAACCGACAGCACCACAATTAAAAGAAGGTGCATGGAATCAGCTAGCGATTTCGCCTGCCGTCCGCCCGTTTTTTCATCGCTAATTTGGGCTTGGATTAGAACTGGCTGAAGGCTTACGGACAAAGAACCCTCGCCTAAAAGTCGTCTAAATAAATTCGGCAGTTTGAAAGCCACCAACCAGGCGTCGGTCACAGTTCGGTCAAAAAAAGCGGCTAAGGCCATCTCGCGGACAAGGCCCAAGATGCGACTGGAAAAAGTTCCCGCTGCCATCATCAAAGCCTTCAGAAGAACTGAGCTTTTGCGGTTTTCCGCTGCTGGGGACGCCACAGTCTGATTCGAGGCCGAAGTTGAATGAGTCTCAGTTGGTGCCAAACTTCTCCTTAAATTTCACGCCTTTGGCGTTATCATCAAATCTCAAGCTTATGGCTTTATCATCTTTTGGGGGCTTGCAGCGCGCTATCATCCATGCTACACCACTTATCTTTCCAATTGTATTGAGGAGGTCCTACCTTGGCAAATCATAAGTCATCAGAAAAAAGAGCCCGTCAGGCTGTTCGCAAAAATAAAGTGAACACAAGCCGTAAGAACATGGTTCGCACACACGAAAAAAACTTGGTTAAAGCCCTTGAAGCTAAAGATGCCAAATCTTTACCTCAGCTTTTAATCGAATTTTCTAGCCAAGTTATGAAAGCTGCTCAGCGCGGACTTTTCAAGAAGCAAACTGCTTCTCGTAAAATCGGTCGCTTATCTGCTCGCGTAAACCAAGTTACAGCTAAATAAGACATATTTAAGCTTTAATGTTTTGGATAAAATCACTGTCTGAATAGGACAGTGATTTTTTGCGTTTAAAGACTACGAAATTAAACCGTAGGTTTATAAGCTTCTACTCGATACGTAGGATCTGATTTGTCTCTTGATTGTGAACTCAACATTTGAAAATGCCAGTCCATGGATAATGAACGCACCTAAGTCAGCACTTTCGGCTTTTTGAGTCGAGCGAATGATCGCCCTTAAGCACACAAAGGCCCCGCTTGGAATTTGAAAACTGATCATCACAGGCTCGTCCTCAGTCAGAACAACTTCGGAATTGATCGACATCCCGCCTTCACCAATTTCACCGGCAAGGGCTAAGAAGTAGTGGCCCTTAAATAGAACTCCAACGTTTCTTTTAAACGGACGACGTGGATAATTTCTACGATAATTGCCTTCAGCGTTGATTGCCATATGTAAGCTTATCGGCAGGTTTTAGAGGGATATTGACGACTGTTTAGAGGTGAGCAGGAGTAATTTTTAAAACCATGTTCTCGAGCCACAAAGGAGCTGAAACCGGTGAGGTTTTAAGAGCTTTATCTGTCTCATTTAAAGTCAGTATGAGCTTTTCCAAACCGCTGACTGACCAAAGGCTGGATTGCTTGAGGTAGTTTACCATAAAGTAAGGTGGTACTTGAACATATTGCGCAAGCCTCGGACCAGAGTAACCAAGCTCTTGTCCCTTTTTTATTTTCAGCAAGAGGCGAACATGCCTTGCCATAAGCACGACAATTCCCACTTCCGACTGACCCTGATCAAGCAAAGACGCTAGTAATTCAAAGGCTTTAATCCGATCTTTTGAAGCAACGGCTTCAGTCCATTGAAAGACACTTTCTTCGCGAGCTTTTGAAACCACTTGAGTCACATCTTCGACTTCAATCCGAGTTTTAGGCGAAATATAATCTTTGAGTTTCAGGATTTCGCTTTCGATTTCAAGTAAGTGTGAACCGACTAATCGATGCATCATGTGATTTGCAGCTTCGGAAATCTGCAAACCTTCTAAGTTACAAATATATTGAATCCAAGAAGGGATCTGATTGTCGTAGAGTTTTTTAAATTCTACGCAAGTTGCAGCTTCATTTAAATACTTAAAGTACTTCTTTCGCTTATCGATTCGAAGTGCTGTGATCACAAACAAAGTCGAGGACACCGGATTTTCTAAAACGGACTCTAGAGCTTCCCATTCTTTGTCCGCTAACTCGTGGGCTTCTTTTAAAAAGACGATTCGAAGTGGAGCAAAAGTAGGGAGTGTTTCAACGTTGTCTCTGACCTGATCCATTTCCGCTTCACCGCAGAAGTAGGTCGTGAAATTAAAATCCCGCATATCCGGGTTCACATATTGAGTTTCAATTTGTTGCAAGCACTGACGAATCAAAAAAGGCTCTTCGCCCGTGATTAAAACCACCGGTTTCAAACTTTGAGACTTTATTTGAGCATAAAATTCTTCAGGCGTTATCCAAGCCATTCTGCAACAATCATTTCCTTAAAGGTTTTCAGTCATTCGTTTTCAATCAAAAGTTTTCAGTCATTCGATCATGCGCTTCGACCATCAAGTCTTGAGCAATTGTTTCGATCGTTCGACGGCGCGACGAGAGGTTATAAAGAGGATTAACACTATTCAAGCGCGCAATGGTCACTTGGGGAGCTGCGTAGGAACTTTCTCCATCAAAGGAGCTACTCCATAAAATTTTGCCCGTACTTTTTTCGATCAAAGAAATTTGAGTCGTGACGATCACTCGGTAACCGGTTGCGAGAACTGCTCCTTCTGGAAGCAAGGGAGCCTTATCTTTTTTCTGTACCGGACTGGTTGCTTTATAAATGATTTTTGTGATCTCGCCCTTTACCAAAACGGGAGCGGCCTCACCCTGACGCGGCGAATATACTACCTTTGCGACCTTATTTTTTTCAAATTCCTGAATCAGTGAATTTGTAAAAGCCACTTCCATCCCCGGCTCTTGAGTCAGGTTTTTAAAAAGTGGTACTTCAACACTCGAATAACCGCCCGGCAACGTTCGACCTCGAACGCCTAATTGGTAAGCACAAGAATTTAATCCTAAGCTTAAGACGATTAAAAGAAGTGAGTTGAATGACTTTAAGACTGTTTTCATTTTCGTGAGAGTATGATTCAATTAAAGAGTGGATTCAAATCTTTTTAAAACTTATCGATTAATGGCACCAGGTCCGGTGCCTCTGCATCCTGAGGTGCAAGCAGCTTTGAGCCTACCCATGGTTCATCATCGCACTCCGCTATTTGATCAAATTTTAAAAAAAGTCTTGGGCAACTTAAAAAAAGTCTTCGGCACCCAAGAACATGTTTTTATGCTTTCAGGTACAGGCTCGGCTGGAATGGAAGCCTGCCTCGTAAATGTCTTAAGTCCTCGCGATGAAGTGCTTTGTATCGTCAGTGGAAAATTCGGCGAACGCTGGGCCGAAATGGCTGCGCACTTCGGTTACAAAGTTCACTTGCTACCGGTGACTTGGGGTCAAGCCGTTGATCCACTCGAAGTTGAAAAAATTCTTTCGCTTAATCCACAAATCAGAGCAGTTCTTTGTCAGGCTTGTGAAACAAGCACTGCTGTTCTTCATCCTATTCAGGAATTAGGCGAAATTATTTCAAGACATCCCCAAACTCTTTTCTTAGTTGATGGAATTACCGCTGTTGGAGCTGTTAATTTACCCATGGATGAATGGAAAATTGATGGTTTGGTTGCGGGCTCGCAAAAAGCATTTATGCTTCCAACCGGACTGACTTTCGTTAGCTTCTCTAAAAAAGCTTTAACATATTTTGAAGGAGCAGCAAGCCCCCGCTTTTATCTTGATTTAAGAAAAGAAAAAGCGGCGAATGAAAAAGGCGAAACTTTTTATTCTTCTTCAGTTACTTTAATTAGAGCTCTCGATAAAGCTTTGGATCTGATGCTTTTAAACTCGATGGAAGATTGGCTCAAACAAATTCAGCGAAGAGCTGATTTCACAAACTTCGCGACTTTTTCATTAAGACTTGATCTTTATTCTCATGCGCCAACGCCATCACTCACGGCAATTAAAGCTCCTGAGCAAGTGGACGGATTGAAATGGCGACTTCGTTTAGAAGAAAAATATAATCTGACTGTAATGGGCGGGCAAGATCAGCTCAAAGGTCAGATTATTCGAATCGGTCACATGGGTTACATTACCGATACGGATTTAATGGCGATGGCTCAGGCGCTTTATTTATCTTTAGAAGATGTGAATTTAGAGCTGCCGATCGATGCCGAACAATTTTGGATTCACAACAAGAAGTGGTTGGAGCATCGGAAGTGAAAAAGAAAATCCTGATCACGGATCGATTTTCTTTCGAGTCACAGGTTTTTCTAGAGCGTGAAGGTCCCTTTGAAATCGTTCGAACTAAAAACCCCCTCGATCTTCCTTTAGAACATCTCATTAGCTGTCACGCACTTCTGATAAGATCAAAAACTCCGATTACAGCTGAAACATTTGAAAAAGCCCGCAATCTTCAAGTCATCGTGACGATGACAAGTGGCTTTGATCACATCGATCTTATGGCTGCCCAAAAATGGGGTGTGACGATTATGCATACTCCGTGGGCCCATCGGGAAAGTGCTGCGCAACTCACTTGGGGTTTAGTTATGGCTTGCGCATCCAAAATTGCTTTCGGTCACGTCCAAGTTTTAGATAATAAATGGAACCGCGAATCTTTAAAAGGCTTTGAACTTCGAGGCCGCACTTACGGCGTCGTAGGCTTAGGAAAAATTGGTTCTCGAGTAGCCGAGATGGCTCAAGCTTTTGGAATGAAAGTTGTCGCTTACGATCCTTACCAAGAAGAAGATGTCTTTCAAATTCTGCAAGCCGAGCGTATGGGCTTAGAAGAAGTTTTTCATCAGGCCGATGTCATCAGCTGCCACGTTCCGAATTCGCCAGAAACAAAAGAGTTTTTGCACCGTCATATTTTTGAATCAATGCCTAAACCAGTCGTATTAGTAAATACGTGCCGTGGATCCATTATTAAGGAAGAAGTTTTGGCCGAAGCCTTAGAAAAAAAATGGCTACTCGCGGCCGCTCAAGATGTTTTTTCCGTTGAGCCTCTTGCCTCCGATTCACCGCTTCGCAAAGCCCCAAATCTTATCTTAACACCGCATATTGGATCTCAGACTGAGGAGGCTCTTGAAAAGGCGTCTCAGATGGCTGCAGAAAAGATCTCTCGGTTTTTTATTTCAGGAATGACCTCCGACACCCTGCCCCCCAAAGCAGCATGGTATCAAGAGTCGTAATTTCTATTTAACATTTCTTGACCGGGGCATCCCTCGCCCCGCATTCTCATTTGGTCTAAAAACCTAAAGGGGATGACATGTCAGCAAGTATCGTAGTGGGCGCCCAGTGGGGCGATGAGGGTAAAGGTAAGTTAGTTGATGTTTTAGCATCAAAAGCCGATCTGGTCGTCAGATTTCAAGGCGGAGCCAACGCCGGTCACACACTTGTAGTCGATGGCCACAAGACGGTTCTTCACTTAATTCCTTCAGGAATTCTTCACCCCAACACTCTTTGCATGATTACTTCGGGTGTCGTTTTAGATGTTTTTGGAATCTTAGAAGAAATGGGAAAATTAAAAGAGCGCGGGCTTATGGCGAAGCCAGAAAACTTCTTAATTTCTGATAACTGCAGTTTATTGATGCCTTACCATAAAATTTTGGACGTCGCTCGCGAGAGTCATCTGAATAAAGAAAAAATCGGTACCACTGGAAAAGGAATCGGTCCTGCGTACGAAGACCGCACTTCACGCCGTGGCCTCATTTTCTCTGACCTGTTTGAGCCATCAACTTTAAGAGAAAAGATCGACCGCGCCCTTTTCGAAAAAAATGTTTTGATCGAAAAAGTTTACGGCCAAAAACCTTTTGATCCTTCTGAATTAGTTGAAAATTTAAAAAAAGCCGCAGAAAAACTTTTGCCTCACCGTTGCACCGATACCTCTCAAGTCATCATGAGAGCCATCAAAGGTGGAAAAAAAGTTCTATTCGAAGGCGCACAAGGAACTTTGCTCGATATCAATCACGGCACTTATCCGTTTGTGACTTCAAGCTCGACAATTTCTGCAAGTGCCTGCACCAGCACTGGAATCGGTCCGCAAAATATTAAACAAGTGATCGGCGTCTTCAAAGCTTACGCGACACGCGTCGGTGCTGGCCCCTTCCCGACTGAACTGATTAATGAAACTGGCGAAACATTACGCCGCACAGGACACGAATTCGGCAGCACCACGGGCCGCCCTCGCCGCTGTGGCTGGCTTGACTTAGTCGCTCTTAAATACGCGATCAGACTGAACGGAATCACCTCACTTGCGATGATGAAACTCGATGTTCTTTCGGGCTTAGATAAGATCGCAATTTGTACAGGTTACAAAATTGGAAACCAGGTTGTGACTGAATGGCCGTCAACTCTCAAAGATTTAGAGAATGCCCAGCCCGTCTTGACCGAATTCACTGGCTGGAAAGAAGATTTGACGAAAATAAATCAACTTTCAGACCTTCCCCGTCCCGTGAACCAATACTTAGACTTCATCACAGATCAGGTTAAAACCCCAATCGACGTGATTTCCGTAGGCCCCGGTCGCGAGCAAACCCTCTGGGTAAAGCCCCTATTTAATAACTAGGGCAAGGGGTAACTGTTCGTAATTTAGGCATTTTAAGTCTTACGGCAAAAGTTTTAAGCAAATGAAAAAGAAGGGTTGACTAAGTCACCGCTTTTTAGCAAATTTCCTTTTCCAAACAAAACGTGGTTCGCTAGCTCAGCTGGTAGAGCATTTCACTTTTAATGAAAGGGTCGATGGTTCGAATCCATCGCGAGCCACCAATTTTACAAGTCTCTTAAAAAAGATTTGGTTGTTTGCAAATCCAATTGAAACTGGATTTGGTTTAAGGGATCAGCAATGAGCCGTTGATTCCTGTTCTTTCTAAGTTCTTCTTCGAAGACTTAGTCTGACGTCCCCATCGTCTAGAGGCCTAGGATGACTCCCTTTCACGGAGTAGACACCGGTTCGAATCCGGTTGGGGACGCCACTTCATAATACTGGAATCCCGGTATACCAGTTAACCAGTATACCCGAATTCCAGCCCAGTATAATTCAGGAAAAGTTTTGAGTTTGAATATCTGATTTCAGTAAATTGAAAATCCATGCCCCTAATTTATCGACAGTATCTAACAATTTTTCGTTCTTAACTTTTGCGAGTTTAAAGATTGTTTTGCACTCTTGAACCGAAGCATAGGCCATCTGATAGTATCTCTTCTTTTCCGGAACTGTTCTTTTGGCATTTCCTTCTGCTAAATTAAGAGAGATCGAAGAAGATGCTCTTAAAAGTTGCTCTCTTAGATTTCCTTTAACCTCAGACTTTTCGGATATGTCATAAAACTCAATCGCCAATTCCAAAGTTCTAAAAGTTTTCATCATTCACCGCTTTGGTAAAATCATTTTGCTGCGAACTTTCTGCCATTAACTTCGGGTTAATTGACATGTGTATTTCGTTGCTAAGCTTTCCAATAAGACTCCCAATTGAAATAATATTTAGCGTGTACCACTTGCTATCCTTACGCCCAAGAGTCATGAACATGAGGTCTTCGCACCGGCTATTCTGAACAATCTTCTGGCTCACGGAAATGTGGAATAACTTTCTCCCATCCTCCAAATCTAAAAAGATCGTATTTTCTTTTAGAGCAGTTACGGTGCCCAATCCTTCATAGATATCCTCAAATCCAATTTGATCTGGCATAGCTTCAAAAACTTCATTTAAATAGTGCTGCCATGCTTCGAAAAGTTTCTCCTTACGACTATTTTCTTCCTCAAATGTTTTTGCCTGTGCTTTTGCCATTTTATCTCCCGCTTCTTTCGCCTTTATTGGCTTGAAACGGATGCACTGCAAATTCGTTGCTGCTGGCAAATCTGATTGGTGGGCATAAGGAGTCGATAACGATCCGACTTGCGGCTCAAATAAATTCAGTTACAGAATTAAATAAACTAGCCAACCCGACTCGACGAGCAAGTGTCTTTGCTATTTACAGAAAATATCGTGCAATGCCGAAATCAGTTTTCCTACCTTCCGATTAGCAATCGAGTAGTACACATGAAGACCACGCTTCTCAGACTGAACGAGCCCTTCTAACTTCATCCTGTTCAAAAACTGCGATACGGCTGACTGAGACACTGTACAGATTGCCTCTAACTCCCCGACAGTTTTCTCTCCGCTAGACAAATGACACAGAAGCATAAGCCGCTGCGGATGGGCCAGAGCCTTCATGATATTCGCCACGCTTTCGCAATTTTCTTCCATGTCTTTTATTGAAACATTCGCTTGCTTTTTCATATTAGTTATTTATAATATACTTATATTAAGATCGCAATAGCAAAAACGAGGCTCACATGAATAAAAATTTAGTATTTCAACAACTGTTCGAATCCCAAAGTTCAACTTATACTTACTTACTAGCTGATTCTAATACCAAAGAAGCTGTTCTTATAGACTCAGTATTGGAAACTGTCGATCGTGACTTGCATCTAATTGAAGAGCTCGGTCTCAATCTGAAATATGTGATTGATACGCATGTGCACGCGGACCACGTCACAGGAGCTGGCGAAATCCGCAATCGAATTGGCGTTAAAACAGCCGTTGCAAAAAAAGCTAATGTTCCCTGTGGGGATGTGAATCTAACAGATGGCGATGAAATTAAATTCGGCGAATTTACAATTTCAGTTTTGGAAACTCCCGGACATACCGATTCTTCTCTTAGCTTCTATACTGAGGGAATGATCTTTACTGGCGATGCCCTCTTGATTCGAGGTTGTGGACGCACAGATTTCCAAGGTGGGTCCTCCGAAAAACTTTATGAAAGCGTGACGGGGAAATTATTCAAGCTACCGCCAGAGACTATTCTATATCCCGCACACGACTATAAGGGTTTTACATCATCAACAATTTCAGCAGAAATGAATCACAATCCGCGACTTGGACTGGGCAAAACAAAAACACAGTTTACAGAGATCATGGCGAATCTTAACCTTGCGTATCCCAAAATGATTGATGTTGCTTTACCTGCAAACCAAACTTGCGGCTTAGTCGCGAATTCTGAAATGCCAGGACAACATTCGGTTCCATCAATTACGGCTGAAGAACTGTCTGCTCGCGCAAATCATAATGCTCTTCTGATCGATG
>JANPPO010000490.1:0-8744 GCA_031428555.1 Bdellovibrionales bacterium
GGAGCTGTCGGCGCACTTGCCGAACTCATTCCGATTGCAAAGTTAGATGATAACTTAACGATGCCTATCATGTCGGCTTTGGGAACATGGGCTGTTTTCCAATTATTTGGACTCAGTTTTTCTACTGCGCTGATGGAGTAAGATTATGGATGCTACAAATACGATAACGAATTCTACGACAAATGGTTCAGAACCCCGAGAACGAAAACTTGCAATGTACATCTACGTTCTTCCAAATTTAGTTACGACTTGTAACTTATTTGCCGGATTTTTCGCAATTATTCAGGCGCTGAAAGGAAACTTTACTCTTTCAGCTTATGCGATCGTGATTGCAGCAATTTTTGATACGCTTGATGGGCGACTTGCAAGACTCACTCGCTCGACATCAAAGTTTGGTGCCGAATATGACTCTATTTGTGACGTAGTAAGCTTCGGTGTCGCACCGGCACTTTTACTATTTCAGTGGGCTTTGGAGCCTTTCGGCCGCGTTGGTTGGGTCGCTTGTTTTCTATTCGTTGCCTGCGGAGCTTTAAGACTTGCTAGGTTCAATGTTCAAGTTGGTGTTGTCGAAAAAAGTTATTTCCAAGGTTTACCAATACCAATGGCAGCCGGTATCGTTGCATCAAGTGTTCTTGCCTTTTCAGATTTGCAGTGGGATCCGACAGGAAGCCGTCTTCTTTTATTCATGACAATTTTATTAGCGTTCGTCATGGTCAGCACTTTCCGCTACAGAAGTTTTAAAGATTTAGATCTGAAAGAACGTATGCCTTTCCAATATTTAATACTTGGTGTGGGTGTGATTGTTGTTGTGGCTCTTCATCCGGAAGTTATGCTCTTCATAATGTTTATGACTTATGCTGTACTAGGCGCACTATTTGGGGTATTCAGACTCGGCAAGAGCGTGAAAAAAATCCGTAGCAGTGTTTACGCTCCCGCTCACACAAATGAGCATGACTTAGTCGAAGAGCAGGATGATGAATCAGAAAAAGTATAAAGTTGGTATCGTAGGCGCCACCGGAATGGTGGGCCAAACTTTCTTGAAACTTATCGAAGAAAGAAATTTTCCATTACAAGAACTCCGTCCATTTGCCAGCGAAAGTTCGGCTGGTAAAACCTTAAAATGCAAAAATGAAATATGGGAAGTAAAAGCCCTAAAGCCCAATTGTTTCGATGGACTTGATTTAGTTTTCATCGCAACAGGTGATGAACTCAGTCTCGAGTGGTCTCCAATTGCAGTAAAAGCTGGCGCATTCGTTGTTGATAACTCAGCAGCATTTAGGATGGACCCGAATTCTTTGCTTGTTGTTCCCGAAATTAACTTAAAAAAAGTTGATCGAAATAAGCCCCAAATTATTGCAAATCCCAACTGCACAACGATTCAACTTGTGATGGCTTTAAAGCCGCTTCAAGATGCTTTCGGATTAGAAGATGTGAAAGTCAGTTCTTATCAATCAGTCAGTGGTGCCGGGGCGCCTGGATATGATGAACTCATGGATCAAATTGCAAATTTCAAATCTGGAAATCCAACAGCTAAAGTGTTTCCACATCCCATTCTTCATAACGTCATTCCCCAAATTGGCTCTTTCGATGATGACGGATTTTGTAGTGAAGAAATAAAAGTGATTAAAGAAACAAAAAAAATCTTAGACCAAAAAGATTTAAGTGTTTCTGCTTTTACTGTTCGTGTGCCAGTTCCCGTTTCCCATTCAGAAGCTGTATGGGTGACTTTTAAAAAGCCTGCTGACCGCGAATCTGTTGTCCGCGCTTTACAAAACTTCCCTGGAATCAAAGTCATTGATGACCCTAAGAAATCTCAGTATCCACTTGCTCAGAACGCCACTGGAAAAGACGAGGTTTTTGTAGGTCGAATTCACCGAGATCCTGAAAATCCGCGTCTCTGGATGATGTGGATCGTTGCAGATAACCTAAAAAAGGGAGCTGCCCTCAACGGTATTCAAATAGCCGAAGGAATTTTTGACATTAAGCCGTCACTATGATCGGCTTATAAGAGTGAAGATATTAAGCACTCTTATTTTAATTCTGGGTCTCGCATCAACAAGCTTTGCCGCAACGACTTTAAGTTCAGTCATTGGCGCTTCGACTACTAAAATTTCTACGACAGACAATTCTTGGTCCGTTTACGGTGGAATCCAAGGTCCCAGTTTTTCAGGCTTTTGTGCGAGCGGATCGGGCCCTTGTAATACTTGTACCGGCGCAAATATGGCGTCAGATGGTGCATGTAATCCAACTGGAGTATTTGCAAACACTCCTATTACTTTTCAAGGGACAACGAGCGTAACGACAGCCGGGGCAAAGTGGTTATTGTGTAATGCTGCGACTGAAGTATTTCCAACAAACTCCACTGGCCCACAGGATATGCTCACTACAACTTGGGGCGAAATTTGCAGTAGCACGACTGGTGGTAGTGATAGTAATTGCTCTGGCGATATGAGCACTACGACGGTTTACCTTGGTGTAGGCGCTGATTGCAGTAATTTAGGTACTGAAAAAGTAGCAATTAAGTTTTTATCTCGAGAAATCGACATTGATACTTCAAGTGTTTATGTGGACTGTCCCCCACCTGCAGCCAATTCAGGAAACGGTGCTTGTCACTTTACGCTTTTTCCAGGTGATTCAAAAGTTTATCTGGAAGAATCAACTTTCAATTACAACAACGAATTTCCAGCTGTTTTTGGCGGACCATCACTCATTACAACTGACAATATTTATTTCTTTTTCGTCCAATCAAATCCTGCAGAAACCGATGTTAGTGCTTTCGGAAGAATTACTAATGATGCGGCTTCCAGCATGAGCACAAGTTTTATCCCTGTAACTGCAGATTCGGCATCAGTCACTCTAGGTGGCTCCATCATCGATGATCTTAATAATGATGCTAGATACTGTTTCCGAATGGCTAGTCAGGACACTGCTGGAAATATCGAATACTTCACACCTTCTGCTGGAGTCTGTCCAGACGCCGATGGAACTCCTGAATGTGAAAATGTTTGTATGACTCCATCGGAAGTTGTCGGAGTATTAAGCGATAAGAAATGTTTTATTGCGACAGCGGCGTTCGGAAGTGAGATGGATCAGCATGTTCAAATGCTTCGAGATTTCCGAAATAAATTTATGGCACCTTATTGGTTGGGTCGAAAATTAGTGAAAGCTTATTATGCAGTAAGTCCGACATTAGCTAAGTGGATTTCTCAAAATGAAGAAGCAAAAATTTTAACTCGCTGGGTACTTTGGCCAATCTTAGGCTGGGCTGAATTAACTTTAAAATTTGGTTGGTCAGTATTACTGGCTCCGTTCTTTGGACTGATTTTTTGCTTTTATTTTGCTCGTCGAATCCAATTAAAACGGAGATTTGAAAAAGCATGAAATTAATTTCTTTCATTCTTCTTTTAAGTCTTTTCGCAAATGCTCAAGAATTCGGAGAATCTGGTAGCTCAAATTCTTTGGATTTAAATTCAACTGACGCGAAAGCGGACGGACAATCTCGAATTAAAACAAAAAGAATTAAGCATCCAGGTGCTAAAGAAGGTCTTTATCTAATCGATGAAGAGGGCGTTTATCATTACCGCGTTCAAACCGTTTCTAAAAAAGATAACTCGATGTTTTTTAGATTTATCTCTCAAAGTGCGCCGAATATAAATGGTACAACTGACGACGGTGATTTTAGTTTTCAAGATATGTATGAAACGAGTGAGCTAACAGGTGTCGACGTTATTTACGAATGGCAGCCGTTTAAAAGTTTCGGAAAAGCCGGAGTTCAATTCGGAGTGGGTTTCGCTACTGCTAGTGGAAAAGGTTTCTTCAGAAGCAATGATCCCTCTTTAGCTGGTAAAGTTCCCCGAGAATCTTATACTTTCTTTTCAATCCCAATCTCTTTGGGTTTAGTTTATCGATTTGAATACGGTGAACGCCAGTGGGTTGCGCCGTACATTGCGGGCGGTGGAATCTATAATGGACTCGTTGAGTATCGTAATGACGGAGATTTCAATTCTGTGGGAACACCGGCTGGTTATGGGGCTGCGGGAATTCTTGTGAACCTGACTGCTATGAACAAGGAACTGGCTTTTAAAGTTGATCGCGAGTATGGTTTCAGCCAACTATGGATAAATGCGGAATACAAACGGATACAGTCTTTCAACGACGAACTAGATGTGACAGCAAATCAAATCGGCGTTGGACTTGGCGCGGACTACTAGTTCTTCTTGCCGTTTTTTCGGCAACTGCCTGCACTCGTAAAAGCGAATTAGGCACAAAAGAAAATCCAATTAAATTTTACCTCGTTCCCGGCCAAGAAATTCAAGTTCTCAAAGACACTTCAGTGAAGCTTCAGGACTATTTAAATAAAAAATTAAATCTACACTTCAAAGTCGACGTACCAGTTAGTTACATCGCGCTCGTTGAAGCTTTCGGCACGAAGCGGGCAGATGTGGGAATCGTGAACACTTTCGGATATATTTTAGCTCACGAAAAATATGGAGTCCGCGCAAGACTTCGTATCGTTAGTTTTGGTCGCGATCATTACTACGGACAGATTATTGCTCATAAAAACGGAATTAAAAAAGTCGCCGATATAAAGGGAAAGAAATTTGCTTTCGTGGACCCGGCCTCTACTTCTGGATATTTATTGGCTGCAAAAATCTTCAAAGACCGCGATATCAAGCCAAAGGAATACGTATTTGCAGGCCGCCACGACTCTGTGGTCAGCATGGTTTACCAAAAACAAGTTGATGCAGGCGCAACATTCCACGTCCCAGAGCTCAATGAAAAAGGCCAACCAATGGATGCAAGGCGCCTAGTGCGAACTCAGTATCCAGACGTGGATGATAAAGTCGTGATTTTAGAAAAGACCGGCCCAGTACCTAATGACCCAGTGATATTCAGAAAAGACTTCCCACCCGAGATCGAAGAAAAATTAGTAGCGGCATTGCAAGAATACGTAAAATCCGAAGAGGGCATAAAAGTCTTCAAGGCACTTTTCAACGTAACAGATTTCAAACCAACAACAGACGCCGACTACGACAGCGTCCGAGTCATCCTAAAAGACCTAGGCAAAACCGCCCAAGAATTCATGTGAAAGTAAGCAGCTCACTTTCTTATAAAAGGTGCGTCACAAAACGCGTTTTTACGACAGTGAAAAGCTACATTCTCAATTGCTAGGGGTGCGCTAAGCCGAGGCGTTTTTTATTTTTTGATTACTAGTTCGGCGAAGCCGGTTTGGTTGTCTTTTTCTCGAGAGAATTGGTGGTCTGGTAATTCAGCGATGAGAATTTCTGCCGTCGTGTAGATTTCGCAGCCATCAAGTAGATGTCCGCCCCAAGTTTTTCCGTCTTTGTCGGCAACACTAATATGAAGGTGAGCTCCGTCTGGAGACAAGGTCCCTTGCAGACTTAAGATCTCAAATTTTTCCGATTTTTCGAAAGTTGAGTTTGAATCAGCTAATCTCATCTTCAAAATTTTCAAGCTTCCGCAGCAGCTAACAACAAATGCCGCTTTTAAATTTTCCCGCTTAGTATAAGCATTAAGTTCTTTTTTTAAATCTTGGCCCGGCACTAGGCGAAGTGCATGAGATTTCATAGCGGTGAACTTTCTTTCACTAAAGAATTTTCATTCCACTTCTTTGTCCACGCAAATATACGGGGATATTGGTTTTCAAGTTTTTCATGAGCGAATCGAAAGTTAATATAATCAACAAAGCAGATAACTGAAATTTCTTTGATCGTTAAATCTGCACTCGACAGCTGATACAAGTTCGTTTCGAAAAATTCTAGTGAGTTCTTAACTTTTTCCAAGTGCCGCTGATCGATCTTAGAATCAAATTTATCCGGCGATCGCACGTGAGTTTCCCAACGTCTGTTAACTGCAGCCTCAGTTCCGCCGTCTGCAATGGCCTGAATATTCAATGCAGGCCAAAGATCAGGTCCTAAAGGGAAAATCTTTTGTCCACCTGGAGTTGTCTGCGCCAAGTACTGACAAATGAACGGAGAATTAATTAACATTTCGCCTGAAGCAGTTTCAAATGCCGGTACTTTTAAGAGAGGATTTATTTTTCGATATTGCGCTGGAGGATTGTACACATCTGTTGAAACGAGCTCGAGCTTTTTTTGAATTCCAAGCACAGCGGCAGTGATTTGAACTTTGCGTGCGAATGGTGATGATTTCGAATAGTAAAGTTTCAAGTGGACCTCCCGAAAGTAGCTCATCTTCTAAAAATTAATTGAAGTCGTACAAACTAAATTTGCTCAAGATGAGGCTAAACTCCGCCATTTCTTGACTCGGTGCTACGCAAAATGTACCTGTCACCTATGAAGATTCGGATGCTGGTTTCTTATGATGGAACCGATTTTTGTGGATGGCAGAAGCAGAAGCATGGGCCGCTGAAGAGTGTCGCCCATTCAATTGAGGACGCTTTAGAGCAAGTTTTCCAGAAGCGAATTCCTCTTTATGGTTCGGGACGGACGGATGCCGGAGTTCACGCAATGGGACAGGTCTGCCATTTTGAGCTCGATCGCGATGAAAAAAATTTCAAAATGGATTTAGCGTGGGCATTGAAGGGAAAGATCCCTGAGTCAGTCACAATTCGTAAAACCTGGATCGCACCTCAAGAGTTTCACGCGACTCTTTCAGCTACTCACAAGACATATAAGTATTTGATATATAATGGTAATCGTCGAAACCCTTTTATGTGCCGATTTGCTGCGTGGATTCGTAAACCCCTCAATATAGATCACTTGAATGAATCTACTAAATACATCGTGGGGAAGCAGGACTTTAAGTCATTTCAATCAGTTGGAACGGCCGTCCCGCATACCGTTCGTGAGATCCTGAGTGCGAAGTGGGTTCGAAAAAACGATAAGGTGCTCGAGTTTACGGTCACCGGAACCGGATTTTTGAAGCAGATGGTCAGAAATCTTGTGGGAACCATGCTGATGCTGGAACAACGAGGTTTTCCCCCTGAAGAAATGAAAAAAATCCTCGCGGGCCTGGATCGCCAGATCGCTGGACCACCGGCCCCGCCAGAAGGTTTGTTCTTGTGGAAAGTTTATTATCCACGAGAACTTGACAACAAGTGCCGCGAACTTTAAAAAGTCAGATCTCGTCTAGATATTGTACTGGAGTCAAACAGATGAAAACTATGAAAACTTGGCAAGCCAAGAATGAAGAACAGTCCCCAAAGTGGTTCGTTATCGATGCCGCTGGACACCGTGTTGGTCGTATTGCAACTCACGTTGCTAATATCCTAAGAGGCAAAAACAGGCCTCAATACACGCCACACGTAGACACTGGTGATTTTGTTGTTGTGATCAACACAGACAAAATGGAACTTACTGGTAACAAACTTAACTCTAAGAAGTATTTCACGCACACGCGTTTCTTCGGTTCTTTGAAAGAAAAGACTGCAGGACAAATGATGGGTGAAGATTCAACATTCGTTTTAAGTGAAGCTGTTCGTGGAATGCTTCCGACAAACAAAATGTCTCGACATACTATTTTAAAATTAAATGCTTACACGGGTGCTGCACATCCTCACGCAACTCAAAAGCCTGAGGCTTACGTTATTCCTGCACACACTGGTTTAAAGGGAAGGGCCTAAAAAATGGCGGCTAAAGCAACTAAAGAACAATTCATCTTGGCAACTGGCAGACGTAAAACAAGCGCTGCACGTGTATTCATGAAACCTGGAAAAGGCGTTATTACTATCAACGGTAAGAAGCCAGACGATTACTTACGACGTATGCAATCACAAATGGTGATCATGCAACCTATGGAGCTATTAAGCCAAACTGGAAAGTTTGATTTGAAAGTAACTGTTAAAGGTGGCGGCGAATCAGGACAAGCCGGAGCAATCCGCCATGCTGTTACTCGCGCACTTGTAACTTTTAATCCAGAGTGGAAGCTTCAGCTTAAAAAAGCTGGATATGTTATGCGTGACCCTCGTATGGTTGAACGTAAAAAATACGGTCAATCTGGTGCACGTAGAAGATACCAATACTCAAAGAGATAATTTTCAGAACAACGCAGTTCTTCCGAACAGCGTTTGTCTCGAAAAATGGTTTCAAGAGTTTATTCAAAAATTCAAAAAGTCCTTTGGGAAACCAAGGGACTTTTTTTATGTCCTCAATCAAATTTATTTTCGTTTATTTCCATGTTGAGACTCAGTAGTCTTGTACCTAAGAGGTACTATGAAAAATTTAAGAATTATCTTAATTGGAATAATTGTTATTCTTTTTGCCGGATGCTCAGGGCTATCGGTGAAAGATTATAAGGATGAAAAGCCAGTTCTTGTTATGGAAGAATTTTTTAGTGGTAAAATTGATGGCTACGGAATGCTTCAAAGCCGCTCTGGCAAGGTAAAGCGTCGTTTCCACGTTGTGATTGACGCTAAAGTTGAAAATGGAGTCATCACGTTAGATGAATCGTTTGATTGGTCAGACGGAGAAAAACAAAAACGAGTATGGACGATTAGAAAAACGGCTAACGGAAAGTACGAAGGTACGGCAGCTGACGTTGATGGCAAAGCTGATGGCAAAGTCGCAGGCAATGCTGTGAATTGGGCTTACACATTGAAAGTTCCGGTAGATGGCTCTACTTATCACATCACGATGGATGATTGGATGTATCTCATATCAGACAAAGTTTTGTTGAATGTAACTGAGATGACGAAGTACGGTTTTAGTGTCGGCACTTTGACCATAAGCATGACAAAGAGATAAAAACTCAAATTCATTGAC
>JANPPO010000491.1:0-9598 GCA_031428555.1 Bdellovibrionales bacterium
AATGACCGAAAGACTCAACCCTAGAACAGGTAGATGACTCAATACGAAACGTTTCATTATGTCCCCTTAGATTTAACACCCCAAAATACACAGACGCTATTCCAACACTTGCAAAAGTGGGACTACCTAAAATGTGTTGTGCTCTTCGCTGCTTCTTGTTGCTGTTTAAGCAGTGAGCAACTGTAAATATATAGCTAACAGCAACTAAGGCGAAAAAAGTTTGTGTAAAGTCTCTCGCAATAGTTTTGTTTCAAATCAATGATTGCGATCTTTTTTAAAATAGTTTTACGATACTTAAAAACATTTAATCTCGTTTCGAAAAATAGCGATGCACTTTAGCACCGACTCGAAATTTTCATGAGTAAGAAAAAATTATTTAGCTATCATGGTGGTCAATTTAACTTACCAAAGGAGGTAGCTTATGAAAACAAAACGCATTTTTTCGATGTTCATGATGATTTTTGGTTTGGGACTCTTTACACAATCCGCTGAAGCCTTAACTTGTACGATTCAGACCGTGAGTGGGAGATATTTAACTGCAGTGGGCGGGGGCGGACGTGTGGCTGACGTCATTCACTCAGATGCGACAAGAATCGGAGCCTGGGAAAGATTCCGAGTCAGATGCCGAAACTAGAAAATACGGGAATTCGGGTATACCGGTTAACCCGTATACCGGGATTCCGGTATTGTATTACCGTAATCATCTGGCCGCCTTTACAGTTTTTTTAGTGCAATACTTGAGAGCTTCCAAGCTTTCACCTTGGAAATACTTGAGCCCACAGTTCCTTGAAAGACGTCAAACTTCCCTGTGAGGCTCATGCTTTCACCTTTTTTAAGAGTGATGGCATCAGGCAGGAATGTAGTGGAGATGTTCGTAATAACCCCATTTTCTTGTTGAAATAGAGTTTCTTGGCCAGCAGTTAACTTAACTATTCGGACCTCGCAGGAAGCTCGATTTTCGCCAGTCGAAGTACACTTTTCGTCTTGAACCTCAATTTTTTGAAAATTGATAGATCCATTTGCAAGGTTAGCAAATGCGGACTGGATGTTGGCATTCGCATTTTCAAACGGAGTCGAACTATTCTCCTTAGTACAAGCAACTAGAGTTAATAAAAGAAAGCTTAAAGTTAATAGTGATCTTTTCATTTTTTCTCCTCATTATCAATTAACGACATGTCGAGTTTTTCCCCTTTGATGGCGCCGCAGGTGAATCCCTCATTGCTGGCCCAATTGTCGTATTTGTATCTTTTTGATTTTTCAAAAATAAGTTCCAAGCACTCCATGCGATCATTGAACATTAAATCAGTCATCGAAACTTCTCCCTCGGCCATCGGGTAGACCATATGATAATAGTTCTTATCGCCATTTTTATAAAAAGCCGACATTGGTTTTCCAAGAATTTTTGTCATCTCAAGAGGTGATTTTCCTTCGCCTAAACCAGCCGAAGTTTTAAAATTTTTAGGAGTTGAATAACCCTTAAATTTTGCAGTGGCACAACCCACTGTGCTTGCAGCCAGTACGATAAGTAAAAACGTTTGTGCAATATTCATTGTTTCTCCTGATGAATAGTTATTTTAAAATTTGAGCGAGTCAAAAAAACATTATTGATAATAGACAATAGCCGAATTCGATTTAATCGTAATGAATCCACTCGTGCTAATAGAAGCTCCTGCCGAAAGTTCTACTGCAGTTGATTGAAAATTATAAACACTTGGGCTGGACATGAAAAATGAATGATCCCAATAATTACCGATAGTAGCTGTTGCGTAGATGGCGACCAAAGATATATTTGTACTATCTAAGTCCGACGCTCCGTTGAATAGCCCCAACGCTGTTGCTACTTCATTTGGGTCTGCACTGATTATGTTATTACCTGTAGAAAGACTTGCACCTGGCATAGAGCCAGTTAAATTCTGTAAAGTTGTATAAAAAACTCCGCCTGCGTTCGAGCAATTGATAGAATTGGAAACATCCGGATTATTCGCAGCTGTCCAGGCTCCGCCTGCCCCAGTGCAAGCTCCATTGGTAAGAATCGGACAGCTTACTTGAACAGTTCCACCTGCCGCTACGCAAGCTAGATCGGCCGATGAACTACCACCTGTTATAAGTGCATAACGAACCCCACCAACATTACAAACAGCAGCAGGCGTTCCGGTACTACAAGTTGCTAAACTCGTTTGATTAGTAGGAGTTCCACTCACACTACAATTCGCCGCCGTTCCAATTGCCGCAGTACTAAAACAAACATTGCTGGCTGAGCCCTGAGAGAGCCCGCTAAATATTGCACTGCCGGTCGAACCTATGTTAGTTGGACCTCCGCCTCCGCCACCACTACAAGCTGATAAAATTAAATAAATCGACGCCGCCAAAAATGATTTTGTTAAATTAACTCTTTTCATATTAATAGTTTCGGCATGATTACAATTTTTGAACACTCAAGAGTTGTTCAAGATAGACTACTGAGTGAGTTTTAATTCAACGAGAGCACCATCTTTTACGTTTTGGAATGAGACTTTTCCTTTTAGTGTCCGTAAGTTTTCGCGCACGAGGTAAAGACCAAGGCCAGAGTTTGATGTTGTAGCAGAGATGAAATGATTTCCCTTCAAGGAAGATAAGGCCTCTTGAGAAAATCCTCCACCATTATCTACAAATGTGATTGTACGGGATTTGAAATCCATTTTGATTTCTATTTTCGGAGTTTGCGTTTGAGATCTTTTAAAATTTTCGATGGAGTTTAAAATTAAGTTAAGGAAAATCGAGCAGATTATGCCCCGATCGCCCTTGACGTCAAAGTCGCCCAAGCGCTTGACTTCCACATCGTGAAGCCGCTTTGCCAGTATATCCAAAACATCTGATAAGCCTTCGCTAATTTTAAATGGTTTATCATCACCCTCTGTCATGCGGGAAAGTTGATTCAAATCAAAAATTGTTTTCTCTGTGCGTGAGAGGCTGGATTCCATTTTATTAAGATATTCCTTTACTTGAGGGTAGTCCCTTTTATCTAAACTACGATGCGCTTCGTTTAGATAAAGATGAGGAATGCTTATAGAGCCCTTTATATCGTGAACTATGTTGCTTGCGTGGCGCCCTAAAAGGGCAAAACGATCATTAGTTGCTTCGCGAAGGCCCCTTTCGGCCATGAAGAAATGATGAATTATGAGACCAAAGCAGTATACGACAACTATAGTCGCAATAAAATCTTCTTTTGTTTCGGCTCCCTGGCGGTATTTAACGAGGTCATAAGTTAAGAGATAAAAAATTGCAAAAGCTAGTGCCTTTATTGTTGAAATAACAAAATGCAGTCTTCTAGTGGTAAAAAACAAAAACGAAAAACAATAAAGCGTTTGAACAAAGCAAGCAAAATAAAGTGGCCTGAAGTAATGCCCAACGCAGGAATAGGCGAGGAAATTGAAGCAAACAAAAGTATTAGCCCAAACAGAAAACGGCTTCTTTCGCAAAACAAAAGCAACTGGAATTACCGAAGCGATAATGATTGCGCGCAAAATTGCGAGACTTTTAAAGTCTTCGGCAGTTATTGGAGTGTAGTACTCTTGCCACGTTACGAAAATCGACAAAACGACGTAAAAGGAGAGAACCGTGAACGGAATTTGACCTAGTTTTTTATTCATGCGCTAACTTCTGCAAGCAGATACCCGCGGCCTCGCACAACTTTCAAGGTATCCTTTAATGCGGGAACTTTTCTTTTAAGGTTAGTCAGGTGAGTATCTAAAACATTGCGGCTGCGACTTCCTTTGCCCCAAACTTGCTCTACGAGTTGTTCTCGGGAAATCCACTTACCTAAATGACTTAACATATATGAAACAACTTTAAACTCTACCTCGGTCAATTCGAAATCGCCGGCGGTCGTAGTCATGATCCTGGTAGAAGGATCAAGTTTCCAGTTTCTAATTGTTTTGCTTTCAATTTTTTTCTCGAGAAGGTCTACTAAAGTTGAAATCGGGAAGGGCTTTTCTAACAAACCATGCACCCCGAGATTGAGAAGTGAAATTGCCATTTCTTTATTCGCAAAAGCAGTGATAAATATAATTTTCGGTGGATGTGTAAGAGAGTGAAGTGTTTTTAAAAATTCAAAGCCATCATATTCTGACAAAATAAAATCGGAAACAATGCTATCAAACGGATATCGACTCAGCTGTTCCATGGCCTGTTTCGGTGAGTAGGCAGTTTTTACTTCGTAACCAACTGGCATCAGCCCCGCTATATGCTCGGCAAATTCTGAATCATCATCAATAATAAGAACTTTATGGACAGATTTATTCACTTCTCCGACAGTTCATCACAATTTCTCAAGTAAAGTAAATACTGTGTAGGGCCAACGGGACTTTCTTGAACAAATATTGAACAGCAAAGTACGGGTATCCAGGTATACCGGTTAACCCGTATACCGGGATTCCGGTATGTGAGTTGGTGCGCGAGGGGGGACTTGAACCCCCACACCTTTCGGCATATGCACCTCAAACATACGTGGCTACCATTACACCACCCGCGCAAACCTAGGGAATCGCTTAGAGCTTCGATCATGAGGTTCTCTACTTTTATATAAGCTCTGGATTACCGTCAATAAGTTCTCGTTATGGCCTAAATAAGCAGCATCTCAAAAATCTTTTGACCCCTTTAACCCGGCGCCCTAGGCGACCTGTCTTAACCTATGAGAGCCACGGATGGCTCGTAAGGATGAGAAAGAAGCGAGCTAGGATGGTTTGCAACTTTCGAAGTCCTTAAAAAGATAAGCTCCACGGATTTGGGGCTTCGGAAAAGCAAGACGGGTCGGGACTTAAACAATTGAACGTGGTGAAAGGGTGGTTTCAAATGGCAGAGCTCAAAGAGATTTTAATGTTTTGTACCCTCTATTCGGGTGTGATTTTAGGTGCGTTAGCCTACACACTCAACGTTGCAATGCCGGCACCTGAAAAAATAAGACGAGATTAAATAAAGTTTTAAACTTAAGTGGTCCCCCTACTTAAGGTTCTTGAAAAAAGTCAAAAGTGTTTCATGGTTTTCTCCTAAGTATTTTGGTTCTGTTCAAAGTTTTCTGTTTTTGGTCTTGAGTTCAAGGTTTGGTGGTTCCCTTGGGCTTCAAGTTCCCCGCCGGGCTGGCGATCCCAGCTCGGCAATTTTTTTTGGAACTAACCCATCTTATTTATAAAAAATGCTGTATGCGGGTTACGCATAGTAACCTTTTTATTATTCACTGTATTGCCAGCGGTAAATTCTGTATTCCTTGTTTCGATTTCAAACATCAAAAAACAAGGAGTTTTTATCATGAAATTATTTATTCTAGCTCTACTCACTCTATCAGTGAGCGCTCAAGCAGCACCCCCTATCAAACAAGCTCTCGATTTCAAATGCAGTTCAGCACACTTACGCGGCAAGCAGATTACAGTTGTTCAATTGACTCAGCTTAATCGTGGTCCGATTGATGAGAACGTTAAAGTTCCATTTCAATTAGAAGTGAAAAAAACTGGAGTAAAGCCAGTTGTTTACAAAGGCTTTATCGAAACTGAAGACGTTCATGTTTTGTTTGAGTCTCTTGATAAAAAAGTGACTTTAACAATTTATCTAGATGAACTTTATGAAACAACTTTGCGCGTTCAGGGGCAAAAAGATGTTGAATTAGATTGCGAAGAGCACCGCTGGTAGTGCTTTTAAAGTAGGTAGGTTGCCATATCAACCTTGCCCCTCGGAAACAAAGCCGGTACAGTCCGGGCTTCTTAAATATGACAAAATCACTTCTCTCTTCGTTACATTATGATTACCCCGAAAGCCTTGTGGCTTTGCGTCCGCAGAAGCCAGCGCGGGTCATGCTTTTTGAAGAAGGCGGGCCTCAGGAAATCAGTTTTCAAAAACTGATTCAGCAGATTCCAGCAGGCGATGTCTTAGTGGTGAATAATACGAAAGTTTTAAAGCGAAGAGTTTTCGCCGGTCCTTTAGAAATCCTCTTTCTTTCAAGTTCAACTGACCGGACCGAATGGGAAGTTCTTTTTCCATCTCGAGATTTAAAAGTGGGCGCAGAAATCATGCTGCCTCTTGAACGAAAAGCGACATTGATCGCAAAAGGTCGCCCGCAAAAAATTAAAACCGAAGCTCCATTAGATGATTTTTACTTCGAGCAAGTCGCAGAATTGCCTTTACCTCCTTATATTCAAAAAGCTCGGGGCGAGAGACATAATATTTCAGGCGATAGTCAGTGGTACCAAACGGCTTGGGCGAAAAAACCCGGTAGCCTTGCGGCACCAACGGCTTCTCTTCATTTTACTGAAACTGATATTGAAAATCTAAAAGGCAGGGGAGTGAGTGTCGAAACTCTGACTCTGCACGTGGGACTTGGAACATTTTTGCCTCTCACCGAAGAAAACCTCACCAGCGGCACTCTTCATAAAGAAACAGTCGAGATTTCCGAAAGCACTTGGGCCAGATTACAAAGCGCTAAAGAACAGGGAAGAAAAATCTGGGCGCTGGGAACAACTGTCACAAGGTCTTTAGAATCAGCAGCGCAAGGGCGGGGACTTAATTTCGAGACCGATCTTTTTATCCAACCCGGCTTTGAATACAAAATGGTCGATGTTTTGATGACAAATTTTCATCAACCGGGATCTTCTTTATTATCTTTAGTTATGGCTTTCGCTGGCGTTGAAAATGTGAAACAAGCATATGCCTGGGCGATCAGACACGAATTTAAGCTCTTTAGCTACGGAGACTTCTCGGTATGGAAGAAATAAAAACTGCGGCTGAAAACGTGATGAACTCAGGCCCCATCGGTGATTTCAAAGTTCACGCAACTTCTGGCAACGCTCGCCGTGGCACATTGATGACAGCTCATGGTCCTGTGCAAACTCCGGTTTTTATGGCGGTCGGAACAAAAGCTACTGTGAAAGCGCTAACGGTTGAAGATCTCGAGCACTGCGGAACGCAAGTGGTTTTGGGAAATACGTATCACCTTTGGGTTCGGCCGGGTGATGATTTGATAAAAGAAATGGGCGGTCTTCACAAGTTCATGCGCTGGCATGGACCGATTTTAACTGATTCCGGCGGCTTTCAAGTTTTCTCGCTTAGTAAATTAAGAAAATTAACTGAAGAGGGTGTCGAGTTTCGGTCTCACGTTGATGGGGCAAAACTTTTTTTAACCCCTGAAAAATCGATGCAGATTCAAATGAATTTAGGCGCTGATATCATCATGGCCTTTGATGAGTGCTTGGCCCACCCGGCAACGGATGAAGAAATTGAAACTTCGATGAGTCTGACTCATCGCTGGTTGATTAGGTCCAAAGAAGCAATGACTCGGAAAGAGTCTTTGTTGTTCGGGATTGTCCAAGGTGGGTTATCGCTTAAGCATCGGATGAAGTCTTTGGACCAAATCTGTTCAGTCGAATTGCCTGGCTACGCGTTGGGCGGCTTTAGCGTGGGTGAACCGATTCATCTCATGCATGAACTTTTGCCTCAAGTAGCGCCTCACATGCCAAGCAACAAGCCGCGCTATTTGATGGGCGTTGGAACTCCGCTTGATCTGATTTTGTCGGTCGATGCCGGAATTGATATGTTTGATTGTGTTATGCCGACCCGAGTCGCCCGCAACGGGACTTTGTTTACGTGGGGTGGAAAAGTCAGCATTAAACGCACGGAATATAGAAATGATCCTTCGCCACTTGATCCAGAATGTGACTGTTACACTTGCAAAAACTATACAAAAGCCTACTTAAGACATCTCTTCATGAGTGGAGAAATCTTAGGCCATAGGTTGCACACAATTCATAATCTTTATTTTTATATGAAGCTGATGGAGCGGATGCGTTCTGCCTTAGAAAATGGCACTTGGGAAACATTCCGAGATGGTTGCATATCGCGATTCGTCAAAAAGACCTCAACTTAGCAGTCCAACATTGAAAAACATGTGAGTTCATGATGACTTAAGTCTTCGTAAGTTATCAATTCCTATTGGAGGTTCACACATGCAACCAGCTGCGCAGCCGGGCTTTATCGAAATGATGGTCCCGTTCATCTTTATTTTTGTGGTTTTCTATTTTTTGATCATCAGACCTCAAGGTAAAAAACAAAAAGATCATCAATCTTTTTTAACCTCACTTAAGCGTGGCGATGAAGTTTTAACAGCGTCAGGAATCTTAGGCCGAATTGAAGGCATCACAGAACAGTTCGTAACTTTAGAAATCGCTGACGGCGTTCGCATTAAAATGCTTCGCGCACAAGTGGCAGCAAGTTCTAAGTCGCTTGCTCCGAATTCAAAAACAGTCATTGATACAAAACCAGTCAGTAAGAAATAACAAAAAGGATTTTATACAACATGGATTACTACAAAACGCGGCTCTTTTTAGCTCTCGCTGGACTTGCTTTCGCAATTGTTTGGGTTTTCCCAAACGTCGTTCCAGTCAAAAAATGGGTAACCGATACTCGCCTCAATTACGGACTCGATATTCAAGGTGGTGTGCATCTTGTGATGGGAGTGGACGTTGCAGGTGTTGTGTCTGAAACGGTCGTTCGTCAAACTCGTGCACTTGATACCGAGCTAGCGAAAGAAGGCATTCAAGTGACAATGACGACACCTCGGGCTGCTGAAGGTGAAATCGAAATGGTCCCAGCAGCGGGCCAAGCCGATAAGTTAAAAGCTCACATGGAAAAAAACCAATCTACTTTGTTGCAACTTTTCGCAACGGACGGCGATAAGCTGACTTACAAATATCTTGATGCTTATTTAACTGATTATAAAGCGCGTATCATCGGTCAAGCGATTGAAACAATCCGAAACCGCATCGATGAATTCGGCGTTTCTGAGCCTTCAATTTCAGCACAAGGAACAGATCGTATCTTAGTTCAGCTTCCAGGCATGGCCGATGCTGAACGAGCAAAAGAGTTGATCAACACAACTGCAAAACTAGATTTCCAGATGATCAATTACGATGTCACTCAGGAAAAATTGAATGAAATGATTTCTGAAGCTGAAAAAGCAGGAAATTACACGATTGCAACTTTGAAGTATTCTGAATACATCGATCGATTGAATAAAGACCTTACAGGAAAGCTTCCTGCTAACACGGCTGTTTATTTTGAAAAGCGCGATAACGCTTTGAAGATGGAAGTCGGAAGCACAGCTTACCTTCTTAAAACAGATACTGGACTTGGAGGCGGCGATTTAGATAACGCTTTCGTTTCTTACGGTCAGTACGGCGAACCTGAAGTGGCACTTTCTTTTAATGCGGCAGGGGCTAATAAATTTGCTGAATTAACCGGAGCAAACGTTGGAAAACAAATGGCGATCGTTTTAGACCGCGTTGTGAAATCCGCTCCGAATATTAAAGATAGAATTTCAGGTGGCTCGGCTGTGATCCAAATGGGTAACGCAGGAACAGGCCGAGATGAGTCGATCAAAGATGCGCAAATGATTGCGACATCACTTCGCGCGGGTGCGCTTCCAGCGCGTCTTGAACAATTGGAAGAGCGTCGTGTGGGTCCAACCTTAGGTGCTGACTCAATTAAAAAAGCTCAGCTTGGTGCATTTGTTGGTGCAGGCCTTATTTTCTTATTTCTAATCATCTACTATAAAGCCATGGGTGTCGTTGCGGTAGCT
>JANPPO010000492.1:0-3234 GCA_031428555.1 Bdellovibrionales bacterium
CCATTGACCGCGAAAATGTGTCGGTAAGTGAGGGGCTTCAAAGCTTTGATGTGCTCATCTGGGTAACGGACGCGCTTACCTAGACCAATTTGAAAGGCGTTAATCAAAGACTCAACATCGTAGCCTGCAGCGAGAATTGAACTGACGAAAGAACCCGCGCTTGAGCCCACATAAAGACGGATCGTGAGTGGATCCTTGTCGGGAAAAACGTGCCGCACCAAGTCTTGGGTTCCGCCGGCGAACTTAAAACCTTTTTCTTTTAAGGCTAAACACACGCCGATGTGGAAAGCCGCTGCTTTGATGCCGCCTCCACTTAAAACTAATCCAATTTTCTTCTTAGAACGTATGTCCATGACTTTTGATTTGAGCACACAATAAAACGTTTGAAAAGCATGACTATCCAGACCAAAGCCCATAAAAATCGAGCATACTCAGAAGCTAACTAGGCAAAGAAGAGGACGAAGGGCCAGGAAATTTTCGACTAGCCACATGAAGTTTGACACGAAAGTCTGGCGTGTTAGCTTGAGTAGGCAGAAAGGTTGTTGTTTTTATGCCAGGAATTTGGTTGCCGATCACTGATTACTCAGCAAAGCACAAAGTCAGTGTCAGCACTTTACGCCGACGTATAAAAGCAGACGACATCAAGTACCGGTTTCTCGAAGGCAAGTACTTGCTCCTGGACGAACCTGTTACCACCTCGAACCCACTTCATCGCCCCTCCCTTAGCGATTCTTTAGTGAACGAGTCTGCGTCGACAGTATCCGGGTATAACCCGGTTCATGGTTTCGCAAATCATGCGAATCATGGATCGGCATCCGGACCGTTGGCCGCACAGACTCAGCCTGCGTCGCAATTTGTGAACGGCTCTCAACAAGCCGCTCCTTTCGCGACAGCGACTGCACTCAATAATCTCCCACCTCCATCTGAAGTAAATTTAGATGGTCCGATTTTGAGTGCAGCGAACAGGCTTTTAACCGAACTGAAAAAAGCGTACTCCCAAATTCTTCAAGAAAAAGAAGAACAGATCCTCCAATTGAGAGAAGAAGTAACGGACTTGAAAACTCTGGTCCGTGTACTTGAAGGCGAAAACGATAAGTTGAATTCGCGCCTTGGTACTCCTTACCGTGCCCTCGACATCTAAATTTTAAAATCCAGACCTGCTTTTCTGTTTAACGTCTTTGGCGTGACAGCATTTTTACTTCGGTAAACAATATTTTCATGAACAAAAGCTATCGAATGTTAGAAAAATTGAAGAAGTGGCCTTGCGGACTTTGGCTTTTTAGTCGCGCAATTTGTTTTCGAGCGCCCTACTTTTCTACGATTAGGCCTACGTTTATTAAATTGGAAAATGGAATTGGCGAAGCTCGTCTGAAAAAACGCCGAGCCGTTCAAAATCATATTGGCACGGTCCACGCTATCGCGATGGCGAATTTGTGTGAGTTTGTGGCGGGAGCATCACTAGAAGTTTTTTTGCCGGCAACGCACAGATGGATTCCAAAGGGGATGCAGATTAAATATTTAGCTAAAGCTAATTCTGATTTAGTTGGGAAAACTGTTTTGAAGTTGGATTCTTGGCCTGATTCTGGGTCTTATTTTGTAAACGTGGATGTTTATGATCGCGATCAAAAAGTTGTTGTGACCGCTGATATCGAAATGCACGTGAGTTTAAATAAAAAAACTTAGCCGAGTCTAATTTTCGCATGAAGTTCTAAAAATTTTTCTTTAGCCCTTTGTAACCATTGGTTTACAGCCTCGCGATCTTTCTCGTTGATGCCTGCCGCCTCGAGAGCATGGCCCAAGTTTGTCGGGCTTTGTGCTTTATCCACCAACATTTGATAATGAACATCGAGTCGATTTCGCATTTCTTCTACTCTGGAATTTGAATGTGTGTAAAGAATGGCAAACTCGTGACTAGCGTAAAAGAAGTAGAATTCTGCCATCATTCTTTCTTCCATTGGAAGTTTCTCTGCAAGGCTCAAAAACTTTTTTGCGTAAACCCGAAATTCTGAATTTGCATAAGCAAAATTAATCAAGTGTCCGATGTCATGGCGCCAAAAACCAAGCGAATAGTAAAGCCGGTCGTCTGCTACGATTTTTCCAGAAATGTGTCCAAGCGGTGCAACGCCAGAAGAGGAGAGCCTATTAATTGCGAAAATTCCCAAATCACCTGTGATAGGAAGTACGTATAGATCTTTATCCCTAAATTCAGAAACGGCCCTTTCGGCGATTTCATTATTCTCTATCATTTTTGTGGAACCCTCATAAGTTGACCAATTGAATTCTTCGGTTGGATTTCGATATCGTTTGGCCAAAGCGTCATTTCCGGGCTCGCGATCCGTTAATATGCTCGCGCGAAATGAGAAGGTAAAAAGCCAATGATACGTTAAACTTTTGGATTCGATTCGTTGTGCGAGTTCGTTTTTTAAAGCGGTTATAAATTTCTTTTGCCCGAATGATTTTTTCAAAAGTGGAAGAGTTTTAAAATCAGCTTCCATAAAAGTTACAATTTTTTCAGCAAGAGGAACGAGCTCCGCAACATGAAGTGTGTTGTCATTTCGAATTTTGCTTTGAGCACGGATACCTTCAGCAGCTTTTAGCATCGGAGCCACTTCATTTATTCCAGCAGTATACGATTTGTGGTTCGGAGATGAGACGAGAGAACGGCTAAAAAAAGCCTTACAAAACAAGTTTTTTGCACTAGCGGGCAAGGCTAAAAAAAGGACCGATGAGGCCAGTAGTAAAAAGGACTTATTCAAATAGATTTTCACGTAGAAAAAGACAGCAATTCGGCGGCCAGAGAAATCTCAAAATGAAACGTAAAAACGTTTCAAACTGAAACGAAAAAGAGCGGGACTTTATCCCCGCTCTCTAAATTGTTAACTATGTAGAAACCTTAATCGATCTTTTGCGCGGACGTCGGTCGTAATGCTTCGTTACGCAAAATGTACCTGTCACCTTTTAAGCGGCGGCGGCTGGAGTTTTTGGCTTTTTGCCTGGACTCTTGTGCTGCGCGGACTTCTTGTGGTGATTGCCTTTCGCGTCTTTTTCGAAGACTACTGCGAATACTTCGTCTAGGTTTTCAGCTAAGATAAAGTTAATTTTCTCTCTGAAGCCTTTTGGAATATCAGCTAAGTCTTTTTGGTTCGCGTAAGGAATGATGATCGTTGTAATTCCTTGATTCAAAGCCGCTAAACACTTTTCACGAATTCCACCAACCGGTAAAACTCTTCCCTG
>JANPPO010000493.1:0-1881 GCA_031428555.1 Bdellovibrionales bacterium
ACGTGAACTGTATCACCAATCGTTTTTCCCAAACGACTTGCTAGCTCTTTCCCGACAAGTGCTTTCGGATGTTCATCACCTTCGCTAGGTGAAACATCCAATGTCCCTTGGATTAGTCTAGAATCTAGATTTAAAACATCGCGGAAAGTTTCATGATCCAAACCTTGAATCAAAACACCTTGGACTTGCCCAGTTGCTGCAACGACACCTTCGATTTTAACAAATGGAGTTCCGCTTAAAACCCGTGAATCCATTTTTTTGATCTTTTCCATAAATTCTGGAAACTGATCTTGATCACTGCTTCTTTTCACAACTGTGAGGTGACCCGTCACATCAGTTAACGATTGTTGCAAAGTTGTTTCAAAGCCCGACATGACAGCTAAGGCTACGTAAAGAACTGCGACACCTAATGCCAGGCCCACAAGCGCAAATAAACTTGAACGTGCCGAGATGGCTTTTTTATTCCAAAAAAATCGCTGAACAATCAAGAGCTCTAAACTTTTTCCAAGCCGTTTGTTTTCAGAAAGTTTTTTAAAAGGAATAAGATGAAAGAGCTCTTTGATTTTATTCACTCTTATTTCACTTCACTTTTTGTTGGCGTGTGAGCGGGCGAATCGTTAGTAATCTGAGATTTTAAATAGGCCATGACGAAGCCATCAAGTTCCCCGTCCATGACGTCTTGGACTTGATTGGTTTCAAAATCTGTACGGTGATCTTTAATCATTTGATAAGGATGCATAACGTAGGATCTGATTTGGGAACCCCACTCGTTGGCTTTTTTAACAGAATTCATCGCATCTTTTGCGGCATTTCTTTTTTCGACTTCTTTTTCATACAAAGCTGCCTTTAGCATTTTCAAGGCTTTTTCTCTGTTTTGAATTTGCGAGCGTTCGATCTGACACTGAACCACGATTCCTGAGGGCAAGTGATACATTCTGACCGCGGAGTCAGTTTTATTCACGTGCTGACCACCGGCGCCGCTTGAGCGGTAGGTCTCGACTTTTAACTCATCAGGCTTAATATCAATTTAAAAATCGTCATCAACTTCGGCCCACGCAAAAACGTAATCAAAAGATGTGTGGCGTCTGGCGTTTGAATCAAATGGTGAAATTCGAACCAATCTGTGAACTCCACTTTCAGCTTTTAAATATCCGTATGCGTAAGGTCCTTCGATCAATAAGGTGGCTGATTTAATTCCAGCGCCCTCACCGTCAGTTCTTTCAAGCTCTGAAACTTTGTAGCCTTGTTTTTCAGCGTAGCGCATATACATTCGGTAGAGCATATCAGCCCAGTCGCATGCTTCAGTTCCGCCGGCGCCTGAGTTAATTGAAATGTACGATGAGTTGGTATCGAGCTCGCCGCTTAAGACGCGTTTGAGTTCTAAGGCTTTGCCGAGTTCTTCACTTGCTGTGATTTCAGTTTTTACTTCTTTAAATGAATCTTCGTCACCGGCTTCGGTTGCCATTTCGAGAAGCACTTTTGAATCTTGAAGTTTCGAATCAAATTCGTTCCACTCCGCCAAAGCTTTTTCGAGAAAAGATTTTTCCTTATTAAGCTTCTGCATTTCTGCAGGCTTTTCCCAGAGTTTTGGATTTTCGGCTTGGAGTGCGAGCTCTTCTAAACGTTTTCGTTTTTTATCGAGGTCAAAGATACCCCCGTAGTTCGAGAGCCAATTGATCAAGATTTGCGAGTCGTCTTTTTACTTCGTGTAGTTCTGCGGTTATTGACATATCTATATGAAATAACGTCAAAAATTTCATCTTGCAACTTGAACATTTCGTAAGCCCTCTCTTCACTTTCCTCGTGATCGAAGCCTAGCAAGTGTAAGACGCCATGGAGCACCATGTAACCGAGCTCAAGATTAAAAGAAAGCTCATGGTC
>JANPPO010000494.1:0-5551 GCA_031428555.1 Bdellovibrionales bacterium
CCAGTTCATAGACTTGATCGTCCGACCTCAGGCGTTCTTATTTTTGCAAAATCTTCGGAAAGCGCCTCGCTTCTTTCTGAAAAATTCTCGAAGCAAGAAATTGAAAAAAAATATCTGGCAATCGTTAGAGGTCAGTTCAAACAGGAAATCTTGCTAGACTACGCTATGGTCAATGAACTTGATGAGGGCGAAGATTTAGTTCAACAAGAAGCGCAGACTTATTTTAAGCCGCTTGCGAGTATCGAGTTACCGGTTTCAGTCGACCGTTATCCTACCAGCCGTTATTCGCTTGTAGAGGCCCGGCCCAAAACGGGTCGTACTCATCAGATTAGAAAACACTTGAAGCATTTGAATCATCCCATCATCGGTGATGTGAATCACGGGAATGGGAAACATAATCGTTATTTCTCAGATACGCTTCGAATTAAGCGACTTCTTTTGATCTGTCAGGAAATGTCTTTTCAGCACCCTTACACCGGCGCTAATGTTCAGATTAAAACTACGTTATGTGATGATTTTAAATTAGCGATCAATAAGCTTGGGTTTTCCTATGACGCTTGATCGGAAGAGAAAAACCAAAGATCCTTGCCCTGAGTGCTTTTTGCATAAGAATCTTTGCATCTGCTCATTAATTCCTGATCTTGAAACAAAAACGCGGGTTGTTTTGATTGTTCACGCAAAAGAATTAAAAAGAACAACCAACACCGGCCGGCTTGCTTTGAAATCTTTAAAAAATAGCGAAATGCGAATTCGTGGGGAAACAACAGAAGCCTTAGACCTCAGTGATTTAGTAAACGATCAATACCAGTCACTTTTATTTTTTCCTTCGGATCAGGCGATCGAGCTGACGGAAGAATATTTAAAGCAGTTTCAAAAGCCAATTCAGCTGCTAGTTCCAGACGGGAACTGGCGCCAGGCCAGTAAAGTCCATTCTAGACATAAAGAGCTAGCAAGTGTTCCTCGAGTGATGACTTCAAAACCGAATTTGGCAACACAGCATTTGCGCGCAGAGTCTTTTGAAGAAGGCATGTCGACTTTGCAAGCTATTGCTGAAGCGATGAAAATTATTGAAGGCGAAGAAGTTTACAAGAGTTTGATAAAAGTTTATCAGGCGAAGCTGGAAAATACTCTAAAAGGTCGTGGTCAGCTACCTTCGCTCTAGTTTAATTCGAAGCGGGATTTAATTTTTTTGATATCTTCTTCTTGGGCGCGAACTTTAAAAGTTGTCCCGTTGCCATCATAAGTTTCTTCTAAAACTTTCATCTTAGCGCGAATTTCACCAATCGCCCCTTTGTTTGTATAGGGTACGAAGATATTTTCTTCGCTCATGTCAGTTTCAAAGTAGCTAACTAATTTTTCGCGAAGATCTGAAACATCATTTTGATTTTTTGCGGATAACATCAGCGCATCGGGGTATTGGCGTCTTAGTTCTGCTTTTTGTTCATCGCTTAAACGATCTACTTTATTTAAAACAAGTAAGCTTTGAATTTCTTCTGCGCCCACTTCTTTCAGAACAGAACGGGTGACTTCTAACTGAGACTTAAAAGTCGCATCAGATGAATCAACAACATAAAGTAATAGCGAAGCATTGAGTGCTTCGTCTAATGTAGATTTAAAAGAAGCTACCAGGTCATGAGGAAGTTTTTTAATGAAGCCCACTGTGTCTGAAATTAAAATCTTCGGTCTTGTTTCGGGAAAAAGAAGTCGAACAGTCGTGTCGAGAGTCGCAAATAACTTATCTGCAACCAAAACTTCGCTGCCAGTTAACGCTCGCATAAGTGAAGATTTTCCTGCGTTCGTATAACCCACAAGGGCTACTGAAATTTCCTGTCCACGGCGCGATCTTCTTGTATCGTGTTCCTGGGCGATTGATGCCAGTTCTTGTTTTAATTCTTTGATGCGGTCTCTGATTTTTCGTTTATCTAATTCTAAACTCGTTTCGCCGGCACCTTTTCCGCCAACGCCGCCGCCTCCGCGATCTTCTCCGCCGCCTGTTTCACGAAGCCTCGGGGCCACGTAGGTAAGACGTGCGATCTCGACTTGAAGTCGGGCAGCACGAGTTCTTGCATGTCTGCTGAAGATTTCAATAATCACACCAGTTCGGTCTAAAACAGTGACGCCTGTGGCGCTTTCTAGATTTCTTAATTGAGACGGGGACAAGTCGCAGTCGAAAATCACGACATCCGCTTTTTCTTTCGGCTTTTCAGAAGCTTTAAAATCTTCAGATTCATCACCGTCTTCTAATTCTTCGTCTTCATCATCTGCTTCGTCAGGCGTCTGATTCTTTTCGAATTTCAAAGCCGCTTTATGTTTTTTCTTAACAATCATCGGACCGACCACACCGGTGCCGTCCGTCCAGGTTGCAAGTTCTTTTAATTTGCCGTCACCCAAAACCGTGGCGTGTCGCTCTGATGTTCTTCTTTGAGAAGTCTGACCGATCACTTCATAACCAAGTGTTGTCACCAGACGCGCGAGCTCTGCCATCGAACCTTCAAGTTCGTGATCAGTTGTTCTTGGTAATTGAACCCCCACTAAAAGGGCTTTCTTCGGTTTTTCTTGCATCGTCTACTTTGCCAATCGAATACCGTCTTCATCAACGGTGATCAGGCGCTGTTTATAAAGCCCGCCTAAAGCTATCTTATACTTCTTTTTACTCACTCCAAAAAGATCATAAATCATTTCTGGAGGAGTCTTGTCATTTATCGGTAAAAATCCGCCTTGAGTTTTTAATTCCTCTAATATGCGGGGACCAATATCCCCCTGAGCAGCTTTGTGCCCTGCTTGCTGGATGATCAAATCAATTTTGCTGTCCTCGCGGACTTTTTTCACAAAGCCCTTAAGTCTGTCGCCATACTTAAGCACTTCAAAAATTTCGCTATGATAAAGGACGCCCCAGTGTTTTTTATTGATGATAGCTTTGAATCCTAAATCAGTTTCAGCCGCGATCATCATCTCGACTTCCTGGCCCACTTTGTAATCCGCGGGTTCGGCTGCAACGTGATCATCAAGTCGCATCGAAGCGGTAATGCGTTCTGCTTTGTCCAAATAAATGAATACGATCACTTTATGGCCCGGTTGGATGGGTCTTGTCTGTTCGCTGTGAGGCAAAAAAAGATCTTTCCGTAAGCCCCAATTTAAAAAGGCTCCCACTTCTTCAACAGCAACAACTTCTAAAAAGGCGTATTCGCCAACCCAGGCTAGTGGGGTTTCCGTATTATTCATTCTTACTTCTTTAATTCTTCCGTTGCTTCGTTCATAGATGATTTAACTTCAGTCCAAGCTTTAGAAACTCCCGCTTTCAATTTGCCCCAGGCACGGCCACTTGAATTTTTCATCGCCGCTAAATCATGCTCCAGGCTTTTTTGTTCTTTTTCTAATTTTACAACTGATTCATCCTTTGATTTACCAGCTTTAGCTTTTAGTTCTTTAATTTTAGTTTTCAAAGTCGCTAAATTTTCTTCCATTTCTTTAACGAAGGCGTCCTTTTGTTCTTTCGTGTATTCAGTTGCTGCATCGACGGTCTCGCCGGCTTTTTCTTTCACTTCAGTTGCTGTTTTTGCAAATAGGTTTTGAGTTAATGAAAGGGATAAGATTAGGGCTAATAATTTCATGAAATCTCCTCTTAAAGATGGTGGAATTGGGTGAGTCCCGTACTATAATTTACGGCAAGTTCAGAGTCAATATAAGTGGGGTCGAGAGAGGTTTTGCAAGCCAGACTCTTCTTTCAGAAGACCACTTGCGCAGCTCATTGATTAATTGCAATGACCGGTTACAGCTATTTCGCTACTCTATTATCATGGATAAGAGGCTTCATAAATATTTTGACGAAAGTCTAAGGGACATTCCAACCGATCCTGATGGACTTAGGAGTTATACTCGCGAGCTTGAACAGTCTCTTCTCGTAACTACGAATTTTGAGCAGCGAGCAAAAATTTTAGGAGAGTTAGGGGTTCATTTGCGAACCTTAGGTGAGTTGAATCAAGCAGAAAAGTGTCTCAGGGAATCGCTACGGATAATAGAAGATAAGAATCTAGGACTTAAGAAGGAAATACAGCAAAAAATTAGATTGGCGAATGTTCTTCAGTGGAAGCAAAATTTCAAAAAAAGCCATGAGCTTTTTGATAAGATTATTAGTATCTGCAGAACTCATGCTGAAGTTTCTGTTTATTTGGACTTTGCGCTCCAGCACGCAGGGAAAAATCTTTTTGATCAAAAAAAGTATAAAGAAGCTTTAGTTTTTTTTGAAGAAGCGTTTAAGTTAAGAAAGAAAAGGCAAGCTCCTCAAGATCAAATTGACTCTACTTTGATGGCTATTGAAAGGACTCGATCTCTTTTAGGGAATCGATAGCCTACGGCATCTCCAGTAGGCGTAGATAGATAATTTTCTGTTATGTTTGCTTATCTAAATGACTAGCCGCTTGCAGAAACAGGACGCAGGCAGCGCGCCCTGGCACCTTTTAAGTAAATTCGTCTTTTATGGCTTTTACGGTTTGGGTGATTTTTTTTATTGAAGCGGGGGCTATAAAAATTGTGTCGTCGCCTGCCATTGTTCCCAAAATTCCTTCAGGTCTTACTTGGTCTAAGTGTCTTGCGACTAAGCTTGCTGATCCTGGGGTTGTGTGAACAACGATCATGACTCCGTTGTGGAGAATATCGATGAATAAACCTTTTAAACCCGCAGTCGATACAACTGGCATCATCACGTCATCGGGCATGCGGTAAACGATTTGTCCTGCGGGATCAAAAGTTTTGATCGCGCCTAATTTTCTTAAATCACGTGAGATTGTACTTTGTGTGACCTGATATTTTTGGCGCGCGAGTTCTTCTGCCAACTCTTCTTGAGTTGAGATTTCGCCTTCGGATAAAAGTTTGCGAAGAGCATTAAGTCTTGAGCGGGAATCAGTGGGTGGTGTCAAACTCATAAGCCTCCTCGAAATGAACGATGGGTTTTCGGTCTGCTAAGATTCCGTTGTAAATTCCTTCAAGCAAAGATTTCTGTGCGTGAAGTCTATTTTCCGCTTGTTGAAAAAGTGCGGACCTTTGGTGCTCGGCAACCTCTTTTGTGATCTCTTGGCCTTTGACCATCGGAAGACAGTGCATTGCGATTGCATCAGGGCGTGCTTGATTTAAAAGCTCCAAGTTTAATTGATAGCCCTTAAAAGCTTTTAATCGTTTGGTATTTTCTTCTTCAAATCCCATGCTAGTCCAAACGTCAGTGTAAATCGCATGAGCGCCTTTAACGGCTTCTTCAGGTGTAGAGAAGCTTTTAATCTGCGCATCACCTGATTTACTTCTCAACTGAGCACGCTTTAAAATTTTCGAGTCCGGTTCATAGCCCTTGGGACAAGAGTAATGCACGTCAACGCCAACAAAAGGCGCAAGCAACAAAAGTGAGTGCAGAACATTGTTACCATCACCGATATAGGCAAGTTTTAAGCCTTCGAGTTTACCGAATTTTTGTTTCAAAGTTAAAAGGTCAGCAAGCGCCTGGCAGGGGTGATGAAGGTCAGACAAACCATTGATCACCGGAATTGTCGCATAGCTAATCATT
>JANPPO010000495.1:0-11120 GCA_031428555.1 Bdellovibrionales bacterium
TGATGTGGCCTGGGGGTCTTTCCTGTGTGGAACAACTTCCCTTCTAACCACTTTAGTTAACAATAAGTTCACTTCCTAAACAAAGGACCCTGGAATTTAGTGACTGAAAAGAAGAAACCAAAAACGATCAAAAATATTAAATCAGGTTTCTTAACTCGTGGTTTCAGTCTTGCTAAATTAACTGTCGGCGCTGGTGCTAGCTTAGCTACTCAAAAAGTAACCAGCTTTCTAAAAAATAAAGTCGACCGTGATGAAGCCTGGCTTCAGTATCTCTCCTCTCAAGCTCAAATTTTTTCAAACGAACTAGGTGAACTTAAAGGTTCTTTGATGAAAGTCGGACAAATGCTTTCCGTTTTAGGAGAACATTTTTTACCACCCGAAGTGAACAACTACCTGAAGACATTACAAAATGATGCTCCGGCAATGGAGTGGCCAAAAATAAAGAATATTCTAGATCAACATTTAGGCGAAGAAATCTTAAGCGAGTTAGAAATTGAAACCGAGGCGCTTGCATCAGCTTCTTTAGGCCAGGTTCACCGGGCGCGAATCAAAAAAACCGGCGCCTCGATCGTTCTCAAAATTCAATATCCAGGAGTTGATAAAGCAATCAATAGCGATATCAAGGCGATCAAGAATTTCCTGCTGCTTATAAAAGTTGTTCCTATTGAAGGTTCACTTGATGATATTTTAGTAGAGCTTAAAGAAATGCTTATCCAGGAAATGGATTACGAACAAGAAGTTGTACTTATGGAAAAGTATCGAAAGCTTCTTGGAAATGATTCTCGATATGTTATTCCTGTTCACTATCCTAGATACAGCTCGAAAAAGATCATCGCTATGTCTTTTGAAAGAGGCTTAAAAGCAGATGACCCAATCATTCAGGCGTTGAATCAGGATCGAAGAAATAATCTTTCAAAAGCTTTCTTAGAACTTTATTTTAAGGAAATCTTCGAATGGAATTTCATCCAGACTGATCCCCATTTTGGAAATTATCGCCTGCGCCTGGATCCATCAGGAAAAGATCAAATTGTATTGTTTGATTTCGGCGCAACAAAACAATTCGATCAAGAATTTATGAAAAGCTATAAAGAGCTCATCAGAAGTCTTGCGACAGATCATCAAGAGTTTGAAAAAGTTTGTTTAAAATTAGGTTTTTTAAAAGAAACGGACAAACCCGAACTAGCTAGCCTCTTTAAAAAGCTATCCTTTGAAACTATCGAGCCCTTCGGGGCTGATGTTTACGACTGGAAGAATACAGATTTGCCTAAAAGACTTGTTGATGGTGCCATCAAGATGACAAAAGAATTTCCGCTTAGAACCCCGCCGAAAGAATTCCTATTTTTAAATCGGAAGACAGCTGGGGTTTTCATTTTCTTATCAGTACTTGGTGCGAAATTTGAATCTCGCACCTTACTTTTGAAATATCTTAAAGATTAATATTTTTTCTTAGAAACGTAGCGTGGTTTTGACTTAGCTATGTCCTTTGAAGCTGAGCTAGCAGCTGCAGGTCCACGACTTTCAGATCTTCGTGGGCTATCGCTTCTTGAGCTTTCACTTCTAGCGCCTTCACTTCTAAATCCACCTTCTGCACGACGTGGAGCCTCACTTCTTGCTGGGCCATCGCTTCTGAATCCGCCTTCAGATCGGCGAGGTCCTTCGCTTCTTGGACCTTCACTGCGTGGTCCGCGATCTTCAAAGCTAGAAGCTCTTCTTGGAGCGCTTCCGCCGCCTTCGTCACGGCTACCACGTGCAGAATATCCGCCACGTCTATCGCCGCCACCTGAAGAACGACCACCGCCAGCACGACTTCCGCCACGGTATCCACGGTCATCACCACCACGGTATCCGCCACCAGAACGACCGCCGCCACCACCACCACCGCCACCGGCGCGTGATGAAAAGTCGCTGATATAGATATCCTCTCTCCAGATGCTTTGATCACGCATCTTCGAGTTAATAACCGCAGCCATCCATTCAGCTGTCGAATAAAGATTAGTTTCTTGCTCAGTTAATAATTCACCGCAGATTTTTTTAAGCTCCATCATGATATGAGAATCACCCTTGGTTTTGCTTAAAGTATCAAGCTCAGTTTTAACGATGCCTTTTAATACTTCGCCAGTGTTTTTCATTGGGTAAGGCGTGAACTGAATTTTAGTCAGTCTTTGTAATCGGCTTAATTTAGAAAAATCAGAAGGCTCCATGATGCTAACAACAAGTCCGCTTTCACCATTCCGGCCAGTTCGACCAGATCTGTGGATATAAGATTCAACTTCGATTGGTAATGAAAAGTGAATAACGTGAGTTAAGCTCTTTACGTCAAGACCACGAGCCGCAACGTCTGTTGCGATCAAGATCTGGAATTTTTCATTCTTAAGATTCTTTAAAATCTGCTCACGCTCACGTTGCTGTTTGTCTCCGTGAAGGCTCATGCAAGTGATATCATTTGCGCGAAGTAATTCTTCAACGTCGCCTACGTCGCGCTTAGTTTGGCAAAATATAATTCCGTAGAAATCATCAACGCTTTTAACAATACGAAGTAAAGCTTGTTTACGGAAACCACTTCGTACAGCTACGTAATGATGAGTAAGTGTAGAAGAAACACCTTGGTTTTCAGAAACTTGTTCTACTATTTTTGGAGTTTTTAAATAGCGATTTAAAATTCGCTTAATTCCCGGAGCCATCGTCGCAGAAAATAGCCAAGTTTGGCACGAAGCGCGGTCATGATCTTTATCATCTTTTTGGTGAGTAAAGTTTAAGATGGCTTGAAGATCTTCTTCGAAACCCATCGAAAGCATTTTATCCGCTTCATCTAAAACTAAAACTTTAAGTTGAGTTAAATCCACTAACTTTTGATTTAATAAATCAATCAATCGTCCTGGAGTTGCAATTAGCACATGTGGTTTACGTCGGATATTATCACGTTGGATTGTGTAACTTTGTCCACCGTAAATTGTCATTGAACGTAAGCCTAATGGCTTCATTAACTTGCCCATGATTTCTTCAATCTGAGCTGCAAGTTCACGAGTTGGAGCAAGTACAAGTGCTTGCACTTGATTTGTTCCAGCATCGATTTTTTCTAACATTGGAACACCAAAAGCAGCTGTCTTACCAGATCCTGTTTGCGCTAAGGCAACTAGGTCAGCAGGGCCTTCTTGGGCCATGAGGTGAGTAATAACCTCTGTCTGAATTTGTGTTGGTTTGGTATAGCCCATCGAACTTAATGATTGGACCATCGCTGGACTAATAGGCATCGTTGAGAATTCAAGATTCTGCATAAATAAAACCGTCTTTCGCTACATGTATGTGTAGATGCTGATCGCATGTTTTATTTAATTGCGAACTTAGCATCTCTAATAATTTTTATTAGAAAAACAAGATAACCGACAAAAGACAAATAGTGGAAAAAAATTAACAATTTATAAAAACAACAAGGTTTCCTGACATGATCTTTCAAATTAGTGAGACTTTCTCGCTACGTTTTATCAATCAAAATGACTGACAAATAAAGGCCGCTGTCTAAGTTTTATTCTTTCTGGCATTGAAAAATGGAGTCAGAACTCATTAAAGCTACCTCTGAGGACTGGCTCCTGAGTCCCAAAAATGCATTGTTTACTCAGGTTTGGAGGTTTTATGAAGGTTCTTTTATTGTCAGGCTTAAGCGCACTTGTACTTGTAGGGTGTGATAATTTCCAACATTTGAAAGACGTCTCTCGAAACGAAGTCCCTCAATTCAAGGTTGATCATACCGAAGTTAGGCCGGGATCTGCTGCCAATAGCCCTGGCTCTCAAAGCACTCCAACGCCTCATGCGAATGCTCCACAATCTGGTGACAGAACTTCACCTCGAGCTCCAAGTATCGAAACAAAGCCTGCACTTCCTGATGGATCGAAGCCGATTGAGGCAAAACTTAACGAACAACCCGCAGCACCCGGATTAAATGTTGAGCGTGATCCAACTCCCCTTCCAAAACCAGGGACTGGACAAGCTATTGTAATTCCCGCTTCTGTGGTTCCGGCTCCGGGTGCGAAAACTCCAAATGCAGAAACTTCCACCGCAACTACGCCTACTCCGGTTCAAACTCAAGAAGCTGCGCAAACACCTGCTCCTGCTAAGCCGGAAGCCGAGAAGAAAGAAGAAGCTGTTCAAGCCAAGACTGAAGACTTGAAGTCTGATAAAGAAAGTACACTTGATATCACTGAGTACATGAACCTAGTTGGTGTATTAACTAAATCATTTGGTGAAAATGCAAATACGGAAACTGCTAAACCACTTTTGCCTTCAAACTTTGAACGTACGGATATTAGAACTGATGTTAAAGGCAACGTTGAAGGTCTTGCTTTGCGGGTTCTGAACAAGGACAAAACGATTGCGGAAGTAAAAGATCTCAAGATTTCTCTTAAAACAGTTACAGCTAAAACAGTTAAAGATTACGAGATCTCTACTGCCTGCGTTGGCGGAAAGTGTGAAATTCTATTCACAACGTTTTCTAAATATGACGATAAAAAGAAATTGATCGAAAACTATCCGGCGATTCTTAAATTAGTAAATGGTCAGTACGTTCATGCGAAATTCAAGAAAGCTGACGAATATGCTGCTGATCGTAACGCTATTGAAAGCCCAAATAAAATTAAACTTGTTCCACAATTAGCGGTAAGCGACTTGCTGGTGACTTTTTTAAATTCTGCTGGCGCAAAATTAATCGAGACTATCAAAAAGAGATTAGAAGCAAATCCAACTTTAGTTTATTCAGACAAACTTATTGGTCACTCAAGCATGAAAACAAAAAATTTCATTCCACAATTTGCTCGAGAAGATGGGAAGTTGATGATCTCTGCTAAACTTGAGTTCACAACGCCAAAATCTCCAATTGAATTTAAAGGTGAAGTTAAAGCTGAAGGTCCTTCTGACACAATTCAAACAAAAGCAGGATTGCTTATGACGGTTGTACCACTCGTAAAAGATCAGTTTTACTTAGTTCTTTTAGATCAGCAAAAATACTCTTCTAAAATCGTAAATGTGAACAGCGCATTTCAAACGTTGGTTTGTTCTGTCGTTGAAGTAGACAAAACAATCTTTTCTGAGTGTACTCCGCTTATAGCTTCAATCATTTTTGGCGAAGCAGGAGTTGTTGAAGCTAGCTTTAAAGAAAAGCTTAAAGAGGGTAAATAACGAATTTACCCCAGTATTTGTCAAACTCATGTGCTATTCAGAATAGTCATAATTCCCCATAGTCATAGTAATGCCTGCGATGCATTAGTATTATCATTTGTTGCATTTCAAACCTCCTGTACTACCGTTTTAATCTATAGGGGGAAACGCAATGCTTTTAACACTCATCATATCAGGGATGGTATGGGCGCAAGAACTTCCATACAAAGACACGGACTTCGCTTGTACGGATCAAGTCGCTGCTCAAAAATATGTGCGAGATTACAGGATTGATGTTCCTGCTTTTGGCGGACTTGAGCTTTGCGATTCGAAAGTGGATACAAAAAAACTTTTGAACGATCTTGAAATAGTTGAAAAAGGTAACTTCAATACAATCGGAAATAATGTTTTCATTCGCGGATTTATTCCAGCTGATGGCTATTATGCCTGGTTGAAATCTCAAACTTATGGAATTGATCGTGGAAATGATATGCCATCTGCGACTGCTTACAACAGCGGTGGCTACTTCACGATGCAAGATGGCTGGGCTCAGCTGTCAACTTTAGGTCGAGTTGGAACCGTCATTCACGAAGCTCGACACACTGCTGGTTATAGACATGTGGGTTGCTCTCAAGGACCTTACCAAGGAGCTTCAGTTTCTGGCTGTGATACAACTTATCAATATGCAGGTTCGCATGCGATTGAAATGGAATATTATGCTCGCGTTACGGTTTTAGGAACAAACTTTCATCCGGTTTACAAAACAATGGCTCGATTGATGGGAATTGCACGAAGCAATTTTGTTTTCAATCAACCGGTGATTTCGAAAAAAGAAGGCATTTTAGCTTTAACTCAAAATAATTCACATGCTGATTTGATTATCGATGATCAAGTTATTGCGCGGGAAGTTCCTCAAAAAATCGGAATGCTAAAACGTACTTCCTTTGGTGGAGTTAAATTTACTGGCACTGACGCATACGCGATTGAACTCTATGGTAATGAAAGATTAAACGCAGCAATTGAAGATACTTATTCTTACTACAAGTTGCTCGAGCGTGATGCAGGACCAGTTTTTGATTTTGAAGAGTATGACGTTGCTCCGAAAAGATTCTCTGTTCAAATGAAAGACAGTCGTTCAATTCAGTTCTTTAACTACCCTCGTGGAGTTTGGAATCAAGTTAGACCATTGAATGTCGAAGTCAAAAGAACAGCAACTCGATTAGTAGATGGCCAAACAGGGCTTTTCCTAATTGATGGACAAGGTTCAGTTTACCCAGTTAATTCGCAAAACCAAACAGTTGGAACAGCACTGGGTATTAAGTGGGATCCAAGTCATATTGATATCGCGACTTACAATGGTAAAACTCTAATTCTTAAAACTGATGGCGTAATTTACGAAAGACTCGCAAGCGGTTCCGAAGCAGTTTGGTCTTTGGGAAAAAATCGTTATGCAGCACTTATCAATACGCCTGTTTATGACGGCTTCGCGGTAGAGCAATAATGTTATTCAGAGGACTCGTCATCTTCGCTTTGGTTATCGGCATTTGGGGGTTTTTCAAAAACCCCAAGGTCCAAGTTGGTGAAAAAGCTCAAAGTATTTTTAAAACCGCTAAGCCGACGACAACGGAGCCTCAAGTCAAAGTGTCAGAACGATTATCACCACTCGAAACGAGGCTTCGAAGAGAAGCTTCAAATGTGGGGCGAATGGATGCAGCGCCTGACGACACTGAAGTCAGACTTCAAGAGTGGGCCCATACCTTGTCTGCCACTGAACTTGAACAACTAGAAAAAGCTGCCCTTGATATTGACAAGCCTCAAGATGATCGCTTTTTAGCTGTGATGCTCATGGCGTGGAGTGAAAAAGCTGAAGCGTTAGAAAACTTAAAAGATATAGCTTTAGCAGAAATTGATCCTTTCCTAAGTCCGAATAGACTTGGAGATTTTGAAAGAGTTTTAAGAATGCAAGCTGTGGATGGGATGATCGATATTCCGGGTCAGGGCGAAAATATCGCGCGTACATTGCAATCTGTTGCGGCCTCAACTGCTGATACGACGATTGCTGACAGAGCTTATCGAGCTTTAGCTTCAGTTCAAGGTGAAGCTAAGTCGCCTGAACAGCAAGACAAAGAAGCAATGGAAGCCTTGTTAAAGAAATCGAAGAAAAAATAGTTTTAGCGTCTTCTCGCCCATTTTGAAAACAGCTCGACGTATAAATCTCGAGTCAGATTAAATAAGTCGGAGTTAAGATCCTTATTTTGATCAAACTTAACTCCGAAACGTACATGAGTTTTTTCAGATTTTAGATATCGAACATGTCCGTACTGAACAAACGCAGGTCTTGCACCAATTTTGATATTGAGACCAATGAATGCACCCATTGAACCTGCTAGTGACGATGGAACTGACAGACTGCAGCCACCTTCACTTAAATCTAACACTCGAATCGTTTCGTTCATTCGATGGCCGTTCATTTCAAAAATATTGGCTTTCATAGGGTAATCCCCAGGCAGTTTCAGTCTAAAGCTTTGGCGTCTTTGAACTTTATAAATTGGACCTTCGATGACAAGAAAGAAGTGAGTCCCATTATCTTGTGTGTAGGCTTGCGCGAAATACTTCTCACCACGGCAGTCAAACTGAATCGTGATTTCTTTTTTTACCAAAGGCCTTGGGCCTTCTGGATAAGTTATTTGGAGCTTGAAAGGTGGAAACCATTTCAGGATCTTAGCAAGCAGAGTTTGCGCTTGAGAGAACTTAACCAGTACATCAACTGCACTGTCTGCCGCATCAGCTAAAATGATGTCTCTTTCGTGCGATTTAGGGATAGGCTGAAAAATACGACTCGACGGCAAGTTCATACTTCTATTGTAGAAGTGAAGTTTGCAATAAATCAATGGATCGTCATAAAATGGCCGTAACAAGTTTCATCATTCCTAAGGAGGCCATCATGCTTCAGCTTCTGACTATTGTCTTGTTTTCATCTGTCTTTGCGAAAACTCCTGCAAGTGTACATGACGTCCAGTTAAAGAATATTGTTGGAAAGCCAGTCCCAATGAGTCTGTACAAAGGAAAAGTTTTACTCGTAGTAAATACAGCTTCGAACTGTGGCTACACACCCCAATTAAAAGAGCTTGAAACTATGTACAAAAAGTATCGAAGTCAGGGCCTTGAGGTCCTAGCGTTTCCAAGCAACGACTTTAAGCAAGATCCTGCAGAGAATTCCGAAATCGCTTCATTTGCTAAGAAAAACTATGAAGTTACATTTCCGATTTTTGAAAAAGCAAGTGTTACAGGTGAAAATAAGCAGCCGCTTTATCAAGTTCTAACAACTCAAAAAAGCGGAGCTATATTTAAAGATGTTCAGTGGAATTTCGAAAAGTTTTTAGTAGGACGTGATGGGAAAGTGATTGAAAGATGGAGTTCCGCGACGACCCCGGCATCTCCTGAAGTCATTAAGCCACTTGAGAAAGCTTTAGCCGCTAAGAAATAGTACGAAGTTTAGCCTTGTTCCCAATCGCCAAGACGAACAACTTCCGTATTTAATTTTACACCAGTTTGATCAAATACGGTTTTTTGAACATGAAGAATCAAATCCCAGGTATCTATCGATGTCGCTTTATCTAAATTCACTATAAAATTGGCGTGCTTTAATGAAACTTGCGCATCGCCGATTTTAAAACCTTTTAAACCACAAGAATCAATTAACTGAGCCGATTTATGATTCAGAGGATTTATAAACACAGATCCGCAGCTAGGCATATCAAGAGGTTGCTTACTAAGGCGTAACTTGTTAGCTGCCTTTACTTTTTCTAAAATCGAAGGATCTTCTTGCAAGCTCCACTTGATGTGAGCTTCTACAACAACACCAGGTTCCCAACCTTTTGAATGGCGATATGTCCATGTGATATCCTCATGCTGAAACTTTTGAATTGAAAATTTTTTTCCGTCAAATCGCATTACATCAAAACTTTCGATAATCTCACCGAATTCACGGGGTACGAAGTTTTCTGCGACACCAGCGTTCATGACAATTCCACCGCCAACGTCGCCCGGTAATCCTGCCAGAAAAAGCGCTGGCGCTAATTTATGCTTTAAAAAAGCTTTTAATAATTCAGATTTTCCAGTTCCAGATAGGCATGAGATTTTTAAGTCTGTGCCTTCGACTCTAACCTCAATTTTAGAGAATTTTCTAAGACCAATCGTCAGTCCACGAATACCTTTATCAGAAATAAGAACATTCGTTCCACCGCCTAAAAACGTAATTGGAAGTGATTTATCAATTCCCCATTTCCAAGCTTCTTTAAGCTCTTCGATGTTGGTGGGAAAAGCTAAATAATCCGCAGGTCCACCGATCAACCAAGAAGTGTAATCAGCTAAAGAAACCTGAGATTTAATTTCCACTAAATTTTCTCGAGGATTTCTAATCCCAGCTTCCAACCATCGCCGGCACCTAACGTGACAAATACGTCGCCTGGTTTAAGTTGAGACCGGATCTGCATGCTCATGTCATTTGATTTTTTAAGGTAACTAATTCCTGCATGTTTTATTTCCAGCACAAGTCTTTCCGAATGAATGCCTTCGATAGGACTTTCACCGGCGGGATAAATATCAGTTATGAAAAGCTGATCGCAGTTAGCAAAACACTGAGTAAATTCATTCCAGCAAGTTTGCGTACGGGAATAACGGTGAGGCTGAAAATAGACAACAATTCTGGATGTAGGATATTTTTCTCTGAAGGCTGCTAATGTTGCTCTAACTTCAGTAGGATGATGACCGTAATCATCGTAAATTCTGATTTTATTTTTTTCGCCCTTGAACTGAAATCTACGATCAACGCCCTTATAAGCTTGAAGGCCGCTTATACAATCTTCAAAGCTGACTCCGGCCTGCAATGCAACAACGATCGCTGCGCAGGCGTTTAAAGCATTATGCCGACCTGGAATATTTAGATCGAATGTTCCTAATTTTTTTCCGTCTTGAGAAAGAACGTATTTCCCTTTTTCGCCTAAGATTCGGTAGTCATTACCATCATCGAAACCGTAGGTATAAATTCTTTTCGGAAAATTCTGAAAAATCTTTTTAATGATCGGATCATCACCGCAAACAACCATGCATCCATAAAATGGAATTTTAAGAGCGAAATCATAGAAAGATTTTTGTAAGTTTTCAAAAGTTTTAAAATGATCTAGATGGTCCGAATCAATATTCGTAATAACTGAAATTTCAGGAGAAAGTTTATGAAAGCTACCATCGCTTTCATCCGCTTCGGCAATTAACCAGTCGCCTTTGCCTAGTAATGCAGTTGAATCAATTAATTCAAAACGTCCACCAACAAAGATCGTTGGACTTAATTCTGTTTTCAAAAAGATTGAAGAGATTAAACTAGTTGTTGTCGTCTTTCCATGAGTCCCCGCAACAGCAATTCCGCGCTTTAAGCGCATAATTTCAGATAAAGCTTCAGCTCTAGGAATGAGAGGAATTCTTTTTGCTCTGGCCAAAGCTATTTCAGGATTTTCGGGATTAATGGCACTTGAATAAACGACAACGTCACTGTCGCCTACTTGTTCAGCTTTGTGACCAGTAAAAATTTTGATTCCTAGCTTCTTCAGCCGTAGAGTATGAGAATTTTCTGACAGATCACTTCCGGAAACGCCAGCACCCATATTGTGCAAAAGTTCGGCTAATCCGCACATGCCGATTCCGCCGACACCTACAAAATGAAATTTAGATTTTTTGAGATGCAAAATAGACTTCCTTTACAAACCATTAAGAAGAGCTTCTGCCATTACTTCAGCAGCGCGAGGCGTATAAAATCGGTGAGCTTTCTGGCCCATGACGATCGCGGCTCTGGGGTTGGTTCTAAACTTTTCAAGGTTGGAAAGCAATGTCTCGGCACTTAAATCTTTTTGAAGAATCATATAAGCAGCGTCATCATTAACTAACGCCATTGCGTTCTTTTTATGGTGATCGTCCGC
>JANPPO010000496.1:0-7864 GCA_031428555.1 Bdellovibrionales bacterium
CTATGAAGAACCCTAAAAAAGTAGCTCTTGTTTTATCTGGTTGCGGTAATCGCGACGGAACTGAAATCACTGAAGCTGTTTCCTTACTTATCGCCCTTGCTCAAGAAGGTGCGACTGTTTCTGGTTTTGCTCCTGACATCGAAACCCCTGAAAAAGATCACCTCACTGGGGAAAAAACCGGTAAAACTCGGAATGCACTTCATGAAGCCGCCCGAATTCTTCGCGGTCAAGCGACCGATTTAAAAAAGCTAAATGCTAACGATTTTGATGCCCTTTGTTTTGCTGGTGGTTCCGGTGCTGCGTCTGTTTTATCAGACTGGGCAGAAAAAGGAGCCCTCTGCACCGTGTTGCCTGAAGTTAAAAAGGTGATTCTTGATTTCTATTCTCAAGGTAAGCCGATTGCAGCAGTTTGCATTGCTCCCATTTTACTTGCGCGCGTATTAGGGGACAAGAAAATTGAACTCACGTTGGGTTCAAATTCTGAAACAGTGCTTGAGATTAAAAAAACTGGGGCTCGACATGTTGAATGCCCAGTCGATGATTTCATCACAGACCGTGATAACAAAATCATCACCTCCCCGGCTTATATGCATGACGCTACCCCAGCATCAGTTTTTCAAGGAATTTCCGGTCTTGCCAAGGAACTTGTTGAAATGGCTTAATAGAGCCATATGAAAAAAAAAGTTGCGCTAATTTTTGGTGGCAGATCCGCTGAACATGAAATATCTGTTCGTTCGATCAAAAATGTTTATGAAGCTCTTGATAAAAATCTCTTCGACGCCCATTTAATCGGAATCTCAAAAGAAGGTAGCTGGTATCATATCGGTTCTGCCGAATCTTTAAAAAAGATGACTTCGCTTACTGATTCTACTTTACCGCGCGATGCTCAAGCTACTTCGCTTATTTGCCAGAAGGGCCGTCCTAGCCTTTATTTACTCGAAAAAAATATTAGCATTGAAGTTGATATCGCTTTTCCAGTTCTTCATGGAACTTTTGGTGAAGATGGAACGATTCAGGGCTTATTTAAAATGATGAATCTACCATTTGTTGGAACCGGAGTTATGGGATCGGCAATGGGAATGGATAAAGAAATCATGAAGCGCCTATTAACATATGCAGGTATTCCGAATGCAAATTATGTGGTCCTTCATAAGAACAAGAAGATTAGCTTTGCCGATATTAAAAAGAAATTGGGACTCCCCTTCTTTATCAAACCTTCAAGCAGTGGTTCATCGGTGGGCGTTCATAAAATTAAATCCGAAGAAGATTTTGAGCCCAAGATTAAGGATGCTTTTCTATACGATGAAAAAGTCTTGGCTGAAGAATTTATTCAAGGCCGTGAAATCGAGATTTCTGTTCTTGGTCACAATGATGCGCCTCAAGCTTCTTTGCCTGGCGAAATTATTTTGCATCACGAATTTTATTCTTACGAAGCCAAATACTTAGATGAAAAAGGCGCAACTCCACAAGTACCTGCTGATTTAACAAACGATGAGATCAGACGCATTCAGGAATTAGGACGCAAAACTTTTGAATTATTATGTTGTGATGGCTTTACTCGGGTCGATTTCTTCATGAAAAAAACTGGCGAAGTTTATGTCAACGAGATCAATACATTACCAGGCTTCACTTCGATTTCGATGTACCCTAAAATGTGGGAAGCTTCTGGTCTTCCTTATTCAAAATTAATTACTCAGTTAATTGAATTAGGTTTTGAAAAACACCAGCGAGATAGCCAAACATTTTTTAACTATCTCAATCTGGAAAAATAAATTTAGTTAATTTGGTACTGATAAATTGTCGTCTCACCTTCGAGATGACAAGAATCCTGAGTCACCCGATGAGTAATATTAATTTCAACTGCATTTGGATTTCCTTTTCCTTTAACGTCGGTCAGACCTATCACATAAAGTTCAACAAATTCGGCTTTGCCACAAGCAGTATCTGAGTTTTCAGAAAGCATTTTAGAAGCCAAAAATTTGAATTCCGCTTCAGAACGTTTAATCAACGTAATTAAACCAAGGTCTTCCCAAACTTCTGGCTGAAAATAACTAAATACAGAGATCGAATTTGTTTCTAGATTAACAACAACCTCTTCTAAGCAAATTTCAGCTGGCACACCTGTTGGAAGAACGACATCTGATTTAACGTTAGCTCTGTAACAAGTTTGATTTTGGAAATGATCTTCTGGTCCCGCAAAAGCTACCGTCGAGAAAACAAGGGCCAAAACACTTACAGCTAATTTCATAAATTCTCCTGTGTGAAAGTAGATTCAGTTTTTGTAGCACCCTTGTTTCGATATTTCGCCAAATATTTATTTTAAAGAAGGCAGATTAAACAAATTTGACTTCAAATGCTTTTATTTTAGCCCTAACGGTTGTTGCGCTATCCCATTCAGACCATCTTGACCCTTTGGTTTGTACATTCTAGGTTTGCAAGGATTGTTTTCCATAAAGCTAAAGCAACTTGTCATGATGGCCTGACCCACACTTCCTTTTCCAGGCTCTAGTTCAAAAGTAATATCACCTTGCGATTGATCTTGAATTTTTACTTCAAGCAAACCAGAATTTCCGCCTTTGTGACCATTATTATTAAGTTGGTCCATTTTTTTTCCACTTAAGAAACTTGAGGCTTCTGGAATTCCTGCATTCCCACCCCGCATGATAACTTGCAAAGTTCCGCGCAAAGCTGAAGCTTCAAGTTTAATGTGACCACCATGATTTCCATCGATGCCTACTGGAGAGGTGTGATTTGAAGGATAAGTTTGCAGAAGCGCACCTTCACTTTCGATGCTTTGAGCTTTTATTAATAAGTTTTCGCCCATTGTTGTAAGCGATGCTCCTGCTTTAAAATAAACCCGGCCGTCAGTTTCTAAAACTTTTAAGTTTTTCCCTTGAAGCTTTAAGTCTTTTTCTAATTGCTGAAGTTCTATGTCGCCACTCACAATATAATCGTGAGGAATCACTACCCGTAGTTGGAAATTTCTTTCACCTTGCTGAACAGAGTACTCGTAATGCCCGGCTTGTTCGATAATATCTTCAGCTTCTGTCGTGCTATCTGCAAGTTGAGCTGATTCTCCAAATTTTAAGTTTCCAATCACTCTTCTTGAAATTCGTGATCGATAAGGAAGCCCTTTTAGCAAAACAGCATATCGTTGAGGCTGGGGAAGTGGTCTAACTTCAACTATGGGCTGCGACTGTACTTCTTCGGTTACCTCAGCTTTTTCATCCGGGTCTCTGACTTCTATACAAGAAATCAAATTGAGCGAGAGTGCGAAAAGTAAAAGCTTTGAAATCATAATCAGGTCTCCTTTTTAAAAGTTCACAATCGTATCCGAAACATGTCTTTTGCAAGGATGGATACCCAGATAATTTGTTAATAAGCTAGACTGAGATCCGTGGAACGGACTTTGCTTCGGATAAAGCTGCAACCCGGAGGAAAAAATGATTAGCGCCAAGGTTCAGTATTTTGAAAGAATTCAAACACCCCAGCACCAAGATTTTGTTCAGAACCATGGACACTGTGTCCTCTGTCGAAATGTATTAGAGCTGAAACATTTTTCTCAGAAAGATGTAAACCAAATTAAAGAAGAAGCTTATTGCATCGAGTGTGATGTCAAAACACGCGCCAAAGTTTATACACTAAACTGACAGTCTTTTGACGGCCTAAGGTCTATAACACTTTTTTGACATCTGAATAAAACGATCCGGACCACTTGCTGTCCGGGTTTCCCCAAAACGACTGCTTAACGGGAATTCCCCAATCACTAAAATCAGCCCACTTATTGATCAACACTTGGCCCACCTGAAGCTGACTTGCTAATTTCATGGCTTTGTCTTCAGGCCCCCAGATGATCGCTGAATGACCGAAATAGCCCGTGTTGCTCCACTTTACCATTTCATGCACGTATTTAACTGCAGTCACGATAAACAAAGGTCCAGGCACTTCATCTTGCTGAAGATCCGAACAGTTTGGCAGATCTTTGCTGAAAGTCGGCATTCCTTCAGTCAAAAGTTTTCCTTCTTCCGGAACAATTCTGTCGACCGCTTTTAAATAAGCTTCTCGTCTGAAATCAGAAAGCAGCTGAGCATTAAGCGAAGGCTTCAAACTTTGTATGTAAGCCTGAACTGTCTCGTAGAAATCTTTTTCAATGCTTTGAGGAATAAAGAATCTGTGAGTATTCACATCCAGCTGGCCCATGCCTGTTAAAGCTGGCCGCATAATTTCAGCTATTCTATTTTTATAATCGAAATCTGGGTGAATCAGTGCGCTGTTTTTTGCGCCCATAAAAAACTGAGCTTTCTTTTTTCGTTTTCCCACTTCTTGAATGAGACTTTCGGCTTTTTGAAAGTTTCCCGAATAAAGAAATGCATTAATACCAGGGTGCCCTGCTAGTAAGGGATTCAGTTCGTCTTCGTTGCCGTTTAAAATTTGCACCAAGCCTACCGGCAGATCGAGCTTTTTTAAAATCTGGGCAATTCTGATGGCGGATCCTGGAGTTTCATTTGAAGGTTTTAAAATCACCGCATTTGAAGTGGCAAGGCAGTTTGCAATCCATTTTGCTTGATACAAGAAACTTAATGTTCTGGGGCCTGATATTCCTACGACTCCCACCGGGATTAAAGTATCAGGCTTTGGGAACATTCTTAAATCCAGACTCAGGTTTTCAATATACTTTTGCGCTGGATCAATAATTTCCTGATAACAAAAATCTTCCGGTAAAAATGATTCTTTAGCTTCAGCCTTTACAAGCTCTGACTTTGCTTCGCTGATCAGTTCAGCAAATTTTCTTAAGAGGTCTGCTTTAAAAGTAAAGTCGGTCTTTTTAAATTGTTCTTGGGCTTCCTTTGCAGCGTGCAAGGATTTTACAAAATCCATTGCGGTAGCAGGGCCTGGTGAAAACTCGTTATTTAAGTAGCTTGACGTTTGAGATAGAGAAGTTTGAGGCAGAGAAGTTTGAGACATAAGAGATTTATGCCTGAGATCTTTAAAAAAGGAAAGCGCCTACTCCTTTTGACAGTTAGTCGCAAGAAGTGGCGCTTTCGGTGAACAAATTAAGCTTTAAACATTTCTGCTTTCACAGAAGGTTATGATTTAATTTGAGTTAGTATGCGGCAGAAGTAGTATCCCTATAAACAGCAAACCTAAATGGTCTGCGATGCCTATTGAGTACTCACCTCCGCCACGGTACTGTCACATTTGATAACCATAGCACCACCTCCTTCCATGCCGTTAGAACGGCTCTGAATACATAATAACCCAACTGAATAAAATTACCAGTCCTGACTACCCGAGAAATTTACATCGCTCATATAAGAATAAGTTATGAGGTTTTTTCCCGAGAAAAAGTCTCAACTTTAGACATGTTTTAAATTATCAGTGATCAATTTTTGGATTTTCTTCATTTCTTCTTCCGGGTGGCGCTTGGCTTTCGCAAAACTTAAATCTGGAATGCTCCACGCGGGAATCAAGTGAAGATGATAGTGAGGTACCTCAAAACCTGCAACCATTTGGCCGACTCTTGGGCAACCCGTAGCCTTCTTTATTGCGTGACCAATTTTCTGAGAATTAAGATGAAGCTGCGTATAGATTTTTTCAGGTACATCAAGCCAGCTATTGATCTCTTGTTTTGGAATGACCAAAGTGTGGCCTAAGTTGACTTGATCAAGTGCCAGAAATGAAAATGTTAGTTCGTCTTCGTGAATCTTATAAGACGGTAACTCACCCTTAATAATCTTGATAAATAATGACGACATAAAATTTACTCCTTTGATAAGTACTTAAACAGCCATGAACTAAATTCTCTAATGAGCGCCATTTAAACAAGTCCCCCGGTGTCTATTCGATTTTACTCCGTTTAAGGCCGGGCATTGTTTTGCAATCAGACAAGGCATCTAGAACGTAACCGAGGAAAACAAATGATAGCTATTAAAAGAACCGCCGTTGTCCTGTCTGTATTATTAGGTTTTGGCCAAGCGGCATTTGCACAAGAGTCTCAAGAAACCTATTTAGTAGAGCGTAATCAATCTAATTGCCGCGCTTCAGATCCGGAATTCTCTGCCTGGTTCTTTAACCAAACTTCGCAAGTGCCACGCATTCATCAAGTCTTGGGACCTGTCAGGGACCAAGGACAAACGATGCAGTGTTACGCGCTTGCTGCTGCAGATATGATTACCGCTTATACAAATGTCAGAGTATCCGGCGAACAGGTTGCTCACCTCTATTATCAGAAATCTTTTGCTGGTAGCTTCCAACGATTTTTTGGAAATAATCAAGGCGGCTTTATTGCCTCAGCTATGGGCTCTACTCATGGCCAAGGATTATGCGCAGAAAACACTCCGGTAATTTTAGCTCAAGATCCTGATCACAAAGGTGAACGTAGCTTTTGCCAAACTCCAGCGATTAACATCCGCTCAATTCCCGTTAAAGGCCAAACGACTAATGGCTTAGGCAGAGGTCATCAGCTTTTCTCTCTGATGGATCAGCAGTTAAATAAGAAAAAAATTGTCGGCATCTCTTTCCGTGCACAGGATATTTTTCCGGGTTTTCAAGTGTCAGCTTTCAACAGCTTTGCTAATCACGCGACCACGATTGTAGCAAGACATTGGAATTCTCAAACTCAAAGTTGCGATTATGTCATCCGTAATACTTGGGGTGAGCGCTGCACAAGTGCAAAAGGATTATGTAACAGAGGTTACTATTCCGTTTCTGAAAGACTCATTGATCAAGCGGCACAAAAAATCGATTTTTCTAAATAAGGACTGTTTATGATTTATATAGTTACTCTTCTTGCTTGCCTCTTTATTTCGATTAACTCGTATGCAGCAAAGTGTTGCTTCTGCGAAATTGGCGACTTGCCTGCAAGTCAGCAGTCATTTTTTAAAATGGGTTGCAACATGTGGCTTAAAACTCAAAAAAATTGTGATGTTAAAGCAGTTGTTCCACAAAATGCTAATTACGCCGACATGAATCTAAGCTGCCGAAATGGCGAAATGTCAGTTGGCTATGTTGGCCATTGGGAAAGTTCTTACCAAACGGTTAATTACTTACAAAGAAGCATCGTTCCTGCAATTAAAAATCACAACGTAAGTGTTCAGGTTAACAATACTGCATGTCGATCGATGTCTGCTCCGGATGACGTTTTTAAGTTCGTCAAAGGTTTAGCACTTCCCACTGGAAAATCACTGTCTGTAGTAGGTAATCAAGTTTTAAGCGTTGGAAAATGGGATATTCTTTTAGGCTCTTCAATTAACTTTATTGCAGGTGCCAGCTCGAACAAAGATTCAGTACAGTATCCTTCGTGCAAGTCTTTCAAGGACCGTCCTTGCATGCAACAAATACAGCAAAACGAATCTGCAGTTTGTATAGCCGGAAACAAAAAACAAACTCAACTTACATGCTGTGGTGTTGAGGAAATGTCTATGGGTGAATCTAGCCAAATGCAGTTAAAATTTGTTTGGACTGAAAAATTAAACTGCAGTAACAGGAACTATTGATTTTGAATGTACGGCTCGAAGAACTCACGTTCCTTACGCCGGTAAGCTTCGTACTTAACTTTTGTACCTAAAATATCCATAATGCGCTTCTCGCTTGTTACTTCAAGCTCGCGCATTTTTTCAATTCCTTTTACGTGAAATTCTGCATCCAGATTATTCGAAGTATCCCACAAGTTCTTAACAAGTGTTTTACTGATCGAGATAGCCTCGATTGATTTCGTTTCATCCACACGCCAGTTTTCATACATGTAACCAGAGATATGCTTGAACCACTTATCATGAAGCTGCTCATCCAAGTAGATTTCTGGATATTTCGAAGTATAAAGGACTGCGTCTGTATACGTTTCTTTAAATTCAAGAGTCCTTTC
>JANPPO010000497.1:0-4848 GCA_031428555.1 Bdellovibrionales bacterium
TTGCCCTTGGCATGAAGATCTTTAACAGCAGAATAAATCTTTTGGTGAGCGGGGCTATAGAAGTCCATAACATCGATCTGGTCAGCGACCGAATCAAACGAGTCATGATTAAGCATGAGCCCGCCAAGAATAGACATTTCCGCCTCAAGACTTTGAGGAGGTATGCGTACCCCAGATGATGGATAATTGTTCCCTACCGCCACTCAAAACCCCTCTTCATGGCTGCCGGTTTTATAATAAACTTTCGCAGGCGCTTATCTTAAAAGCTCTTTGTTCAAAAGAACTTTCGCTGTGATAACCTAGATGTGCCTGCTGGTGCTAAAATAATAGGCTAGTTAGATAGCCTTTTTAACTTTGATTTTATAGATGTCAATTTTCTTCTTCAAGGTATTGCGATTGATACCAAGCATCTGAGCGGTTTTCACCTGGTTGCCATTAAAGGCGCGCAAAGCGAGCTCTAATAGAGGGCGCTCAACCTGTTCCATCACAATGTCATATAAACCGTTAAGGTCTACCTGAGCTTCTTGCTGCTGTGAGAACAAAACCTCAAGCTTGCTCTTGACTAATTTCTCAAGGCTGACGGCTTGAAGATTCGCTACAAATAAATGATCAGAACTATTTAAGTTTGGTGTCATGTACATTATACTCCGCGTGTGTCGGGAGACCAAATATACTTATGCAGCTGCAATTGCAACCTGATAAACGGAGCGATTGATTTTTTTGATAAGATTTTTTCTGCCAACCAAGTTTCGGTAACTTGGCCGTATGATGGACTGTATAAAAGAGTAAAGTTTTTTAATAAATCATGTTGACGACAAAAATTTTCTGACCAGTCGAAATCTTTTTCTGAACAAATGACAAACTTAAATTCTGTGGAGTTTCGCACCCAGCGCAAGTTATCGAGGAGGAAAGAATTTTCTTCTCCTGAGTCTGGAGTTTTTACGTCGAGAATTGTTTTTACTCTCTCGTCAACTTTTTCAATACTTTTTGAGCCACTCGTTTCAAGCGACACTTTAAAACCAAGATCACAAAGTTGAGTCATGAACGGAAAAATTTCTTTTTGTAATAAAGGTTCGCCGCCCGTAATGCAGATGTAGGGCGTTTCATGCTTTTTGATTTCTTCTAGAATTTGTTCTTGAGTTTGGAACTGGCCTTCATAATACGAGTATTTTGTATCACAGTAAGTACAGCGCAAATTACAGCCCGTTGTTCTGACGAAAACGGTAGGCAGCCCCGAATAGGTGGTTTCGCCCTGAATACTGTAGAAGATCTCATTGATTTTGATCATAGGTTAGACCCACGTCTTGCCCATCCCTGGGACTGAAGTCAAGGCTAGGCTTAGAACGCTTCACGGACCCTGTATATTTCTGTAACTTATTTAAATGAGTCAAATATTTCGAAAATTCAAAACTGACATTGTAGCTGTGGCCTATCTTGCAACTGGATTATTTATAGCCCTTGCTCTAGCTAGCTTTAATCCGCAAGACCCCTCGTTTAATTCATTGGGAAGAACCTTTCAGGCCTACAACTTTTGTGGCGTAGTTGGATCATTTCTAGCAGACATTTTGTTTCAGGCATTTGGTTTGTCGGCTTGGATTATCGTTATCGGCTTTGCCAGAATGTCTTACAGAACTTTCCAAGGTGAAAAAGTTTTATTAAAAAACGTCAGAACTCTTTGGAGCTCTCTACTTATTCTGACTTCTTGTAGTTTATTGGCTCTTTACTTGCCTGAGATGAAAATCTACATGCAACAAATTCACTTGGGCGGCCTTATTGGGCTTGGCGTTTCACAAGCGCTTTTAAAAGGATTTAACTTTGTCGGAGTTCAAGTTCTTTTGTGGTCGACGTTTTTAATCTTAACAGTTTTTTATTCTGAAAAAAATCTGCAAGAGATGCTTGATATGATTCAGACGGCTGGGCGCTCTACTTTAGCTCGGCTAAAAAAGTTTTTTACTTTAAAGCCTCGCGCTAAAGAAAGAGTAAAAATTCCGACAGCTGAAAATCGAAATTACGAGCCGAAAGCTCAAAAAACAACGGGCCCACGTTTCGAAAACCTTTCTTTCTTTAAAGATAAGAAAGAAGACGAAACAGTTATTGAAGAAGCAGAAGAAACAGACGAAGAAGCGCCAGAGGGATTATTTTCCTCCTCTCCGCACACGGGAAGTACATCAAACACAACTGTTCATATGCCTAAACGAAGAGTGACCTTAAGAGCGAAACCACCTCGCCGAATCGAAAATTGGATTATGCCAAAAATTTCTTTGCTTGAAGATCCGCCCGCTACCCGCGTTCGTATCGACGAAAAAGAAATTAAACGAAAAGCTGAATTGATGGTCGATAAGCTTAAAAAGTTTGGTGTTGAAGGTGAAGTCACTGATGCTAAGCCGGGCCCTCTCGTTACGCTTTACGAATTTAAGCCAAATGATGATGTTAAGATTAGTAAGATTGGTGATCTTGAAGAAGATTTATCGCTTGCGCTAAGTGCGGACTCAATTCGTTACGTGGGCCAAATCCCAGGCCGCGATGTTGTAGGAATTGAAACTTCAAATGCAAAGCGTGAAACAGTTTATTACAAAGATCTTGTAGCGGAAGATGAATTTTGGAGAGAAGACGTATTACTTCCAATGGCATTGGGCCGACAAGTAAACGGCGAATCTAAAATTGTCGATTTAAGAAAGCTTCCTCACTTGTTAATTGCTGGAACAACTGGATCTGGAAAATCAGTTTTTGTTGGTTCGATTATTTCAGGGCTTCTCTTTAGACATTCTCCTAAAACTTTAAAATTAGTTTTAATTGATCCCAAGATGGTCGATCTTGCGCCATTTGCTAAGGTGCCGCACATGGCATTGCCTCACATTACGGATTCTAGAAAAGCAGTGGGTGCTCTTCGCTGGGCTGTTCGCGAAATGGAGAAGAGATACAGATCTCTTTCTAAATTCGGCGTAGAAAAAATTGAAAAGTTTAATGAAAAAATTGTAAACCTAACAGCTGAACAGATTGCAGAGCACGAAAAAATAAATATGGAACTTGAAGGTGATTCAAAAAGAAAGGGCGAGAGCTACCACTATCAAACTCTTCCTTTCGTTGTGATCATCGTCGACGAGCTCGCTGACTTAATGGTTGTTGCAAAACAAGAGATCGAACAACCAATCCAAAGACTAACGCAAATGGCGCGTGCTTGCGGAATGCATTTAATTTTAGCGACACAGTCTCCGCGAAAAGATGTTGTCACAGGTTTAATTAAAACGAATATTCCAGGACGAATTGCATTAAAAGTGGCTTCGAAAATGGATTCAAGAATTATTCTGGACGCTTCGGGTGCTGAAAGACTTCTTCCAAATGGTGATATGTTATTCTTAGCACCAGGCGTGAACACTCCAGCAAGACATCATGGTCCTTACTTGAAAGATCAAGAGATTCAAAGTGTCGTTAAATTCTGGGCTGACCAAGGCGAGCCTGAGTACGATGCTGCTGCACTCAAAATTGTTGAAAGTGGCGGCCAAGATAATTCCGGAGAATTTGGCGGCGGTGATTCGGCAAGTTTTGAAGATGAAGAACAAGATCAAATGTATGATCAAATCTTGGAATGGACTTCGGCACAAAAAGAAGTGAGCGCATCTTTGCTGCAGCGAAAATTTCGTCTAGGTTATCCACGTGCCGCAAGACTGATTGAAGTTTTTGAAACCCAAGGCGTGGTTGGACCTGCGAATGGCAGCAAGCCGCGTCAAGTGCTTATCAGCAGTTTCAGTGAGAGATAGCCCCGCATCTAGTGTTTTTTGTTTTAAAACGTAAAAAGCTTTACCTCGAGACTTGACACTCTTTTTAGTCGTGATCTGATTACCAGGTTCCACAACTAAACCTAAGGAGGGTGTTTATGAAGTTATTTTTCGCATCTATGTTAATCGCTGGTCTATCTTGGGCCGCAAGTCCCGTTTCATTTGTTAACGATGTTGTCACGAAAGTAGTTACGGCTACTGTTGATGCTCAAAACGTTATCAACTGGAAGAAGGGCGATAAAAACACTTACGATCTTGATATGGGCTTTATCAAAGGTTCAATGATCCAAACTGTTCGCGATATCACAAGCGAAGGCATGTGGGTTGATCAGGATATGGATTTAGGATTCGCAGGCAAGCAACAAGCTTCTCAATTGATTGACCCAGCGACTGGCGAAATCAAAAAATTTATCGTAAACGGTAAAGAAGAGAAAATTCCAGAACAAGGCGAACAAGAAGTATTAGAAGTAACTGAGTCTAATGTAACTGTTCCGGCTGGTTCTTTTGAATGTTTATTTGCTAAAATCAAAGACAAAAAATCTGGAGACATCACACAAGCGTGGATCAACCCAGAAAAAGTTTCTGTCGGCGGAATGCTTAAAATTATTCAACCAAGCCAAATCGGCGAAGTGAAAATTTCTCTAAAAGCCTTCGTAAAAAACTAAGAAAAAGGTGACGCTCCACTTTTCGTGTCGACGGCGCGTTACAGTTTAGAGTCAAAGAATGAGGCTACTCGACAAGAGTGGCCTTTTTCTTTTTAACGATCGTTATCTCAATGACAATTTCCCGAGAGAGACTTAAAAATATCTCTATGAAGTTTCTAACAACAATCCTTATTACTGCTGTATTCACAACCACAATCTTCGGGTGTGGCGTAAAGGGAAAACCGCAAGCACCACTTAAAAAAGGCGAACCAAAAAATGAGCCAGCTCGAAAACAAAACCCATAAGGGTTGGCTCATGTCAGGCGCGGGAAATACTTTCGCGATCGAAATCACAACGCCAGGAAATTCAGTAACTAACTCAAAAGCAAAAGAGATCTGCCAGCAATTCAAAGTTGATGGCTATTTAGG
>JANPPO010000498.1:0-2923 GCA_031428555.1 Bdellovibrionales bacterium
TGCTTCCAAGTTCAGAACATTATTTCTATCGGAATCGAATTCAAGTGACGGCACTGAATGGGAATTGGCATTTCAGAAAAAAGCATTCGCATGATTTTGTTCAGATTCAAGATTGCTTGATCGTTGAAGAGCCGATTAGACGGGTTCTACAGAATCCACCGAAAAATTTGAAGAATAATGTTCGCTATGATTTACGGCTTTCAGAAGATTCAAAAGTGATCACAACCGCACTTGATGAAGATGTTGAGCTCGTGGGTTTTTCACAAGTAAACCGATTTCAGAACCAAGAAATCATGGAACATGTTCTTGCGAGTTTGCCGAAATCCAGTGACGCAGACTTATACGAATTTTACGCCGGCGCTGGAAATTTCACATTTCCGATCGTTGGACAAAAATCTTATTCTCACGTTTGGGCAGTTGAATCGAGTCCCGTCCTAGTCAAAAGGGCACAAGAGCAGATTCAAAAGCAGAATATTTCCTCGAAAAAACTGAGCTTTCATCTTGGGGACGTTGGTCAGTTTTTAAAAACTCGCTGGCCAAAAACGAATGACGTGGTGTTTTTGGATCCTCCTCGTGTCGGCGCAGACGAGTCTGTGATCAAGACTTTGGCCCTCTCGCGTCCTCGTCAAATCGTTTACCTTAGCTGTCATCCAGTCACTTTGAGCCGTGATTTGAAAAGACTCTTAGCATTCGAAAAATCTTATAAAATACAATTCGCACAGCCTTTCGAAATGTTTCCGCAAACTGATCACGTCGAAACTTTGGTATCAATCACTCTCGACTGAAGTGATTGACTGGTCCTACCCCTCAAATGCTAATCTTTCAGAGTGAAATCATTGTTATTTTTGCTATTTTCCGCTGCCTTAAGTTTAGGTTGTCAGTCTCTTCAAGAAAAAGAAGGACGCGCAAATCTTGTCCTGCAATCGGGCACAGCACTTTATGAAGCTGGCCGATATCCAGAAGCGCTTCGTGAGCTACTCCGCGCCTATAAAATTAATCCAAGAAATCCTGCTATTTCAAATGCTCTTGGTCTAACTTATCACGCGCGCGGCAGAAGTGATTTGGGAATTAAATATCTTCATGAAGCATTAGCTGTAGATCCAAGCTTCACCGAAGCTCGAACAAATTTAGTTCGAATTTATATCGAAACAAAAGATTATAAGTCTGCCCAACAACAACTTGCGATTGTGAAGAGTGATCTGACTTATTCCTCACTTGATAAAGTTTATGTAAATGAAGGGCTTCTTTATTTTGATCAGAAGCTTTATCAGAAGTCCCTCATCCCATTTGAAAAAGCGATCGAATATAGCAGAGAAAGCTGTCCCGCCCATCACTTGTATGGGAAGGCTTTGTTTCAATTGAAAAGATATTCTGTTGCTGCCACAGCTCTTGATAGAGCTATCGTATTTTGCCAACGCGCTGGAAGCGATGAGCCTCACTACTTAAGTGCGCTGTCTCATTACCGCGCAGGCGACAAACGTAAAGCAGCCGTCAGATTTGAAGAGATCACTAAGCTTTACCCGAACGGTGAATATTTTGAGAAATCAAAGTCTCTTCTGGAAATTGTAAAGAAGGAGCTGTAATGAAAAATACTGGCGAACTTTTAAAGAAAGCCCGAGAAGATAAGCGTTTATCGCTTCATGAAGTCGCCTTATTTTTGAAAATTAACAGCAGAGTTCTTCAAGCAATTGAAGATGGCGATGCTTCTCACTTGCCAGCTCGAACATTTTTACGCGGCTTCATCCAAAGTTATGCAAAGTTTTTGAAATTAGATCCTGCTGCAGTTCTACAAGTCTTTACTGACGAAAGTGCTCCACTTGCGCCAACACCGCTGATTATCGTACCTACAGCCGAAGTTGTTGTGCGCGAAGAAAAAGCTGCCAAGGCAACCTCACCAAAGGTAGAACAAAATTATTCTGAGGCCAAACAGGCTGCGCAGGAAAAAGCAGACATTGATGTTATTAGTTTAGAAAAATCAATTTTGACTCAAAGTCAGGTTGCTCAGGATAAACTTGGGATTAAAACGATCGCAGTTTCTGTAGTCGGTTTGCTTTTGGTCGGCGTTCTTTATACTGCAAACAATGTGGTGAAAAAATATCAGAAGGAAGCTCAAGTAGATCCCGTTGATACTCCAAAAGTCCCGATCGCTCAAGAAACAATGACTGAAGCTCCTGTTGAAGAGGTTGGCGCACCTGTAACTTCGGCAACAGTTGCACTTCCTCAGGCTACTGGGCAAGTACCTGCTGCAGAAGTTGCTCCAACTGCGGCTCCTGCTGTTGTTGCAGCTCCAACACCTGCACCAGTAGCAGCGCCCCCAGTCGCTGAACCGATTGTTGCAGAACCCGCTCCGGTAGAATTTGCAGAAAAGCCAGTCGTTGCTCCGAAGGAACCTACAGCTAAGTTAGCTGCGGTACAGGTTCCCGAAAGTCCTTTATTAACCTCGGCTCCGAATCTTCCAAACTCGGTCGAGCCTCATACAAATACATTTAATTCTTTTTTTATGGCTTCTTTAGTTGTTCCAAAAACTAAAATTGATGCTAAACCAAAATTACCAGAAGCTTCTGATGTGAAGCCTGTTGAAAAACCGGTTACACCGCCTGCTGCAACGACTGTGGCAACGCCAGTTGCTGCAACTCCTCCAGTAACAGTTGCAGTCGCACCTGCTCCGCCACCACCCACTGCTCCTGTTGGAAAACCAATTGTCGTAACAGCAACGCCTACGCCACCCGTTGCCGCTGCAGCTGCACCAACTTCCACAACTCCTCAGCCGCCGGCCGCAACTCCTCCACCAACAACTCCGGAAGGCAAGTTAGTGGAAGTCATTGTTGAAGCAAATGATGCTGTTGAAATCGAGTACTCTTCTTCTAAAACAAATCCTCAAAAAATGCTGTTACGGGCAGAACAAGTTCATACTTTTAAAAGT
>JANPPO010000499.1:0-5189 GCA_031428555.1 Bdellovibrionales bacterium
TACAGCTCATGCCCTTGTTAAAAAGGAATATTTTGATAATGCAATTTACGATGATTATTTAAGTAAACCTACTGCGGCAAATGAACTAATCGCGACGATTGCTAGGTGGTATCACCCGCAAAAATATGAGTCTACGAGCCCTGCTACTGTTTAAAATACTTTCCATACGAGCTAGCCGATCTTTATTTCGGAGCGCTAGGGACGAAAAACTTTTGCTGATTAGCGGTCAGGTAAGCTTTCGCTTTTTCTTCGAGTTCTTTGTAAGCCATTGGCTTTGGATTGGCATTCATGAGCTTCATCAAGTAAGTCTGAATTTCGGTCGTGACGTTCTTATGATCTAACACAAGTCTTATCACATCAGCGGATACTCCGGGCGGAACTTGTTTCATGGGGATCTTCAGATCATTATTTAAAAAATAAGCAATCTTTGCCTGAGCCGTCGAACCGAGTGTTGTCTTATATTCGTATTTTTTATGAATGAATTCGAAGATCGACGACATCGCGACGTCGAAGGCCCAATCTTTTTTGAGTTGGCTGATATCACGCTGAACCATGAGTACATCGAATTCGGGTTGGAAAAATGCATCGTCGGGCGCGGCGCCCACTTCAAGTGTATTTCCCATCCCTTTGAAGAGTGAATTACCAGCTAAGGCATTTCTAAACGTCATGGGGAAAGTGGGTAAGATTATTTTACCTTTTGTCCCGTTTTGGTAAGCCTGTTTAACAAGCTTGAAGCAATATGTTTTATCTTTACGGTTCGGATCCATAAGCATGTCAAATTTTTCTCTGACAGGTGCTTTAAGATCTCTATCGACGATGTCAAAACCTGCAAGTGCGGCAGCTTCGCCGTCGGCTGAATTTCTTGGGCGCAATACTGTGGCGCGGGAGAGTCTTTCTAAGCTTAAGTATTTATCTAAATCATAAACGATGATCCCTTCTTGCATGAGCGCTTCGGCGACGGAGATCTTACCTTTTGAATCCTGGATGACCATCGCGACGTGGCTGTAGTTGGAAAGATAGTCGCCTGTGCGGGCTATGGTTGCAGAAATGAAAGAACCACCGCGAACAAGTATGACGTCGCCGGGATTCAGTTGAAAGTTGTTATGGCCGGGGTTTTTTAAAGTAACGGGAAATTCTGAAGCAAACATTTTCTGATTCGCAGTTAGATCCTGACTTTGAGACCACTCCATGAGCACGAAATCTTGTGCGTAGCTAAGGTACATGTTGCCGTTTCGGAAAGCGGCGACCTGAGCTTCGCTTAGAGGCTTTTCAGCTTGGAAATCCAACATTTTTTCTCGAAGTAGTAATTGAATGCGGAAGAGTCTTTCCATCCAATCCTTTCGAGTTTCAGCGAATTTTTTTTGCTCATCGAGGGAGTCTGGATAGATATCGTTTGTATCAAGGTTGTAAGCGGATTCAGTTAAAGTTTTGATGTAGGTAATGGCTTTGTCGCGATTGAAAATTTGAGGGTTGTGTAGATCTTTTTCGATTTGCTCGAGCAGGAGATAAATTTGATTAACTGAACTTTGTGGCATGCGACTTCCGTTTTCTTTTTTTTGATTTTCAAATTTCATCGCTTGGTGAATGGCGAAAAAGCCGAATGCAAGGCTGACGACCAAAGCACATGCAGACTGAAAAATATTTCTAGGCATCCTTACCTCTTTTAGATCATTGAGTAGAGCAGGCCATCGCGAAGTCCTATGCCGGGCACAAGCATCTTATCGATTCCTGCTTGGCGTAGGATGGCTTCTACCACTGCGATGGCGGGTACAATAACGTCGGCGCGGTCTTCCCGGAGTCCGAATTGAGTCACACGATTACTTATCGGAATAAGTAAAAGTTTTTCGAGTAGTTTACCAAGATCTGAAGCCAGTAGTGACTCGTTTGCGACTTCCAATAAAAGTTGGGACTTAAGCCGAGCCATGCATTCCATATTGCCGCCAGTGCCGACTGCAAAATCGAGAGCGAGGCCACTTAAATTCTGATCAAAGAAATCAACAACTGGCTTTAGAAGATCCCCTAGAACGATTCGGATGTTGGCTTCAGTCATGTTGCGTTTATGAAGATGTTCTAAAAGTCTGACTGTTCCTAGTGGAAAACTTCGAGTAGATTTAATCTGACCTTTATCCGAATGTGTGATTTCAACGCTTCCACCGCCAACATCAATGAGCAGAGCTTGTTTTCTTCTTAAGTCGACGTGATGTTTGACGGCATCAAATATCAATTTAGCTTCGAGATTTCCGTCAATTAATTCTAAATTAATATTCGAACTAGCTTTAATGCGGCTTAAAAATTCCTGTTTATTGCCGGCTTCCCGTGCAGCGCTTGTTGCGACTGCGCGACATTTCATGACTTTCATTTTTTTATTAATTTCAGAAAAATCCTGAAAAGACTTTTCGGCCAATTTCAAAGTTGCTTCCGAGATCTTTCCATCATGAAAGACGTCTGTTCCTAGGCGAAGCGGGATCCGATATTTTTTTAAGATTTCAAATCGATCACCTTGCCACTCGGCGACTATCATTCGTGCAGCATTAGAGCCTAAATCAATTGCGGAAATTTTCATAACACTTAAGATAAGATTTGCCCGTGCAGCTTGCAACACTGAAACACATGTGTTGGGATTTTACTTATGAAATTTCTTATTGCGTCGATCTTTTGCTGTTCAGGTGCCTTTGCCCAAAATTCTGAAACTCAAAACACTGGAGTGTTACCAGCGCCGACAGTCAAGATTTCGGCAGAAGCCGATTTCTTTTTTGAGCTTGCCCATATGCCATCATCGGTTAAGGGGCAAGCTCGCTTCGATATAGCTCTTCTGCAGATCAGCCCCGAACTATTCGTAAATGAAAATCTGGGACTGCATTTCCGTTTTGTATTAGCTGAAGAAAGAAGTGCTACTGAAAAAAATTATTTAAGTGAACTGCAAAATGGTTTTGTTCGCTATGTAGACCCTCGATTTTTGGGGCTAACGCATGAGCTAGGACTTATTCGTCTGGCTTGGATAGCATCAGAAAAAACTGCTGGTGAGCTCGATTTCTTTGGAGATTCAGCTAAGAGTCTTTCGAGAAGATACGGGATGCTGGCTGAAGGCGAGTTGGGTTATCAAGGTCGTTTCAAACAGAATGATCACATTGAGTGGGTCTTTGGATTTGGAAACGGGGAAGAGAATCAAGATGAAGAGCAAGGCCCCAACAAGGAAGCTTTCGTAGGTTCATTTTATAAAAGAAATGATTTGCTTGTTCAGCTTTGGCTCAGCTCGGGTCGAGTTGATGATATCGATACAAAAATTAATCAAAAAAATCGCGCCATTCTTCGATTGCAGGAAAAGTGGGGTCGATTTTCGATGGCACTTGAAGGCTTGTATGCGCAAGATTCCAGTCTTGATTTAAGTAATCAAGGAAGGCTCGAAGGAATTACTTTTACAGAATTAATTGAGCCTAAAGAAGTCACAACTTCTGGCGGTCGGATTGAGTTGGGATATGACCTGTTGGATCAGCAAAAAGCCTTGATTCGGTTTGATCAAATAACTCCGGAATCAGAGAAAAAAAGCATTCGCTCTTTACAGACTGCTTGGACAAAAAGGGAATCCATCAATATGGTTTGGGGAGTTTACTATGAGCGAACGGACTTTGGCGCTCAGCATTCTGCTCTGCCCCGGGTTCGGGAATTGGGCCGCCTGGGCTTAGAAATCGCGTTTTAGGAGATTTCTGTCAGGATTCAGTCAATATTGAGATGGAGCATAATCAAAAAGATCTATCTTGTTCCTTCTGGTTGGACTTCCCAGCTAAGTCAGTTTATGTAAAAGAGGGGGATCCTAAGATGGAACGATCGCACTCTGCGCAATTAGAAAATTTAAGAACCAAAATCGCGAATATGGGTGTTTACACTCAGAAGGCGTTAGGTCTTGTTTTGCAAGCACTGATCGAAAAACGGATGGATCTTTTCGACGAAGTTTTCGAAATCGAAAAACAAATCAACGAATGGCATAAACAGCTGGATGAAGAAGCTGTGGAATTTCTTGCCGCCAATGGCCCCGTTGCACGCGATCTTCGAGCAGTTGTATCACTTGTTAAAATAAATACGGATCTTGAGCGAATGGGTGACCAGTGTGTCAACATGGCTTACATCGGTAAAGAATCTTTACAGAAAAAGTTAGATCTTAATATCCCGGCTGTGCGAACTATGTTTTCGATTGTTCAGGAAATGATTGAAAAATCTCTCGAGTCTTTTATTAAACATGATTCTCAAATCGCACAAAAAGTTTTGATGATGGACGATGAAGTTGATGATCTAAAATCTAAAGTTCAGTCCGACATGATACTTGAAATGAAAAAAAGTAGTGAGTTTGTTGATCGCGGACTTTCTTTAATCTTAGTAGCAAGAAATTTGGAAAGATTTGGCGACCATGCCACGAATATTGCTGAAGATGTGATTTACACAGAAGCCGGTCACGATGTTCGCCACGGAGGCTTTATATGAATTCAAGCGCTTTAAAAGTCCATGTAGTTGAAGATGAATTTGAAATCCGAGAGCTCATGGCTTTGCACTTAGCCCGTCAAGGTTACCAAGTAACTGAAAGCGGAAGCAGCGAAGAAGCTATGGACAAAATGAAGGCTCAAAAATTTGATTTATTGATTTTAGACTGGATGTTACCAGGGATGAGCGGCGTAGAATTTTTAGATCGCCTGAAAATGTTAAAAGTAAATCCGCGCGTTTTGATGGTGACTGCTAAATCTGAACCTCAAGACATTGTATTTGGTTTAGAAAAAGGCGCAGATGATTATTTAACCAAACCTTTTGATCCTTCAGTTTTTTTAGCTCGCGTAAAGGTCCTCTTACGAAGAGAAGGCACAACAACAGCGCCTACGAATCCACAGCATTTTGAATGGGCGGGATTGAAGCTCAATTTTGATGCGTATGAAGTTTATCTTGATGGGCAACAACTTCATCTCACTCCATCGGAATACAAATTATTAGCAACACTTGTTCAGTGTCAGGGGCGTGTTCTAACGCGTGACCAACTGATCGAGCGTGTTCAAGGCGAAGGCATCAGTGTCACCGGGCGTACAGTTGATACTCATATTTTTGGACTCAGAAAAAAATTAGGTGAGTGGGCTGATCATATCGATACGATTCGTGGCATTGGTTACCGATTTAAGACTGACCTTAACGCGATCTCATGATTTTTAAAA
>JANPPO010000500.1:0-11264 GCA_031428555.1 Bdellovibrionales bacterium
AAATAATCATTTCCCTTACGCAATGGCATTAGGAAATTTTGCAGGTGCAGCTTACGGAGCAATGGGTGGCGGCACGGGTGCCGGTGCTTACGGTTGCGGTTCTACTATTGGTGGCGGCGGAAATATGGGAAGTCCATATGGTATCGCGGGTCCTCACATGGGTGGTTTCGGTCACGGACAAATGAATCCATTCCTGATGAATGGAATGATGGCCGCAAATGGAATGCTAGCGATGAATGGCGGAATGGCCATGAACGGAATGATGGCAATGAATGGCCAGATGGCGATGAACGGCGGAATGCCACAAATGGGTTTCGCTGGTTACGGAGTTCCTGCTATGGGCGGCCCGATGGGCGGAATGGCAATGGGCGGCCAAATGGCAATGGGCGGAATGATGGCCATGAACGGTGGACCTATGATGGGCGGACCAATGGGAGGCCCAATGATGGGTGGACCTATGATGGGCGGTCCTATGGGCGGCCAAATGATGGGTGGACCGATGAATGGTCAGATGGCTTACAATTCGATGGGCCAATTGCAGATGCAGCAACAAATGTTGCAGCAGCAAATGCAGCACGCACAAATGCAAATGCAGCAGCAACAAATGTATATTCAAAATGAAATGCGCAGACAACAAACTTTGGGTTCTCTTAATATGGAATTACAAAGTTTGATGACACGAATTCAGCAAGTTCAATACGGCGGTAGCATGAGTGGTGGTTACGGCGGTGGAGGCGGCGGCAGTTTTGGTGGCGGCTTCGGCGGCGGTGGATCTATTGGTATTGGTGGATCTATCGGAATTGGTGGATCTGTTGGTTTCGCAGGCGGCGCTGGATACGGCGGTCAAGGCGGCGGAGGAGTTTACTACAATGGTAACGGAAGTTATCTTTATCCTCCGAATCAAAATAACGGCAATACAAATTGTATTGGTGTAAGTTGCGGTCCTGGTTCTGGCCCACCAGGTGGCCCAGGCGGAGTGAGTGCGCCAGTCGGTCCGACTCGCTAGTTTTAAAATACAATATTTGCTTTTAGAGCCCTTTGGAGTAAAACCAAAGGGCTTTTTGTTTTTTATAAACCCAAAGGGTTTTAATCATTTATAAACCCAAAGGGTTTTATGTATATTTAAACCCAGAGGGTTTTAATGTTTTTTAAAGGTACGCACAATTTTTCTAATCTTTATGATAGCCATGTTCACTGGTTTTATACTGGTCAAATTGCAAGCGCGTGGAATCTCAAAGACATCAAAGACCCAAACGAAATTCTGAATGCGCCATTGAAGGCGGAGTACTATCGTGGCGAATGGTTAAGTGGTTTCGGCTGGGATGAAAACTTGTGGCCTGCGGGTTTCAAAATTCACAGAAAATTTCTAGATCAAAGTTATTCAGATATTCCAGTTCATTTGTCTCGAACGGACGGGCATTCGAGTTGGGTCAATACCAGAGCGCTCATACAACTTGGATTCATGGATTTAAGCAGTGAAAAGTATAAGAAATTTTCTAAAGACATTGTGCTAGATGAATCAGGTAAGCCATCAGGTCATTTAAAAGAGTCAGCTCATATGCATGCGCTCTTCAATTTACCTGAAGCGACTGAAGAATTAAAAAGATCTTTTTTGGTGCTAGGTGCTGAAATTTTTAATCGTGCAGGCTTTACCCACATCCGAGAAATGACTTCAAGTGTATCGCAATGGAATTTAAATCTTCAGTTAATCGATAATCCGGAGTTTCTTCTCCATGTCGAACACTATTTCGTTTGCGAAGAAGTCAAAAATATTTCGACAGTCATCGAGCAGCTTAAGAAATGCAAAGAAACTGAAAACGAATGGATGAAAATCCGCGGGGTAAAAGTTTTTGTCGATGGTTCTCTGGGTTCTGAAACGGCCTGCTTATCGCATCACTACAGTGGTCATAGCCACTCTGGGCAAATGATCTGGAGTGAAAGCGATGTTAAAACTGTTTTACGAGAAACCTGGAAGAATAAACTCGAGGTAGCCTTTCATGCATTAGGTGACCAGGCGTCTCATCAAGTTGTTCAGTGGGCCCGAGAAGTTTATTCCGAAGGAATCCAAGGTCAGTTGCATCTTGAACACTGCGAAATTCTAAGACCCGAAACAATTCAGAATATGAAATCTATCCATGTCCGTTGTCATTTACAGCCCTGCCATTGGTGGGGAGATCAAAAATGGCTGAAAGAACGTGTGGGTAGTTTATTTTCATATGCCTTTCCTTGGGAATCTTTAAGAAAAGCGCAAATCCCGTTTTCATTCGGTAGTGATTCGCCAATAGAAATGACGAGCCTATTTTCTAATCTCAAAGCGCTGGAAGATTCGGCATCTAAGGGCATTCGCAAGTTAGGGGATAACCCGATGGAATATCACTCTTACTTTGCGAAAGATTGTGTCCAGGGAAGTACCGAAATCCATGATGACCAGGTCTGTTCGATTTCTTTAGGGAATAAGAAAAAGAAATTTATCTAAAACTAGGTTTTTCTAAAATAATTTTGTTTCCTGAAAAAGTGTTGAATGCTCCGGCACCTAAAACAAGCCCCGCTGCAATCCAAATAGATTTCTTATTCGTCTCATAAAATGAAGGTTCTTGTTTCGGCTTTACCAAAGAAGACTTCAAGCAATTGCGATTAATTAATATGTTATTATCTAAGCTTTGAACTTCGGGATGAACGGTAAAATTATCACATTGGCCCGTAACCCAATCCGCTAGTGCCGGATTTTTGAATTTGAGTTCTTCCCACCTTCCTTTAAAAGAATAAGTTTCAAAACGTGCAGATAGAAAAGTCCAAGTTAAGCTTTCATCTGGAATAGAAATCTCGTCCCAAGACATGCGGGGATAAGCTTGCCCATCTATAATTAACCAATCGAACTTTTGCAAAATTGCAGACAAATGTTTTGGGAAAATTTTGATTTTACCGCAGTTTCTTTCAAGATCAATTCGACACAACCACTGATTTTTTTGGGCTGCAGTCATATGAGATTTCTGCAAAGTATCCATTAGAACAATTCGTTCTTGTTCATTAAAGCCAGCATCAGACCAGCTCTTTAAAAACTGAAAATAATCTGAATTCGAAACCTCGCTCTCGAGGTAAAGTGAAGAATAGTGCAAGACCTCGTTTCTCATTGCGCGATTTATAATATTTTCCGCTTGGACTTGGCTCCAAAGTTTATAACCTGCAGGCAGTACTACTTCTCTAGGATCAAGATCTGCTTTTAGCAGCAGCGCTTCGGCAAAACAAAACTGCAAACTGAGTAATGCAATTAAGAATGTTAACGTTTTCATAGTTACTCCTGGTAGTTAATTTCGACTTTAGACTGTTTTTTGGATTTATAATAATTGCTGTTGGTTTGTTTCTTGTTCTGAATCAAAGCAAAATAAGGACCCGGCTTATTCAAAATATCTGCTGAAGCTGACTCTTCAATAAGAAGCGCAAAAAAATCAGGGTTCTTTGGAGATCTAATCATCTTAATTCGACTAGCAATTTTAGTTTGAGGACTCATTGTCGTGGGATTCACAGTTAAGATATCGACGACGGCAGTTGCACCCATAATTGATGCTAACGCTTCACGATTCACAAGTTCTACGGGTAACAAAACAAATCCTGCAGGAATAAGTTCGTCAATATCGGGCGCTTGAACTACTTGAACCTCTACTTTTTCTTCTTCTTGAGAAATGAAAAAAGTAATAAGTCCTAATGCTACAAAAATTCCGCAAAGAATTACTTTTTCATTTTTTAAGATCTTTTGAATATTGAACTTTTGTATCATGACCAATCTTCCATTTCTTTGAGCTTCTTTTCTGAGAATCGATACTTTTTTGAAGGAACATCCAAAATATAAGAAACATGGACATCACTAAAAACATTTCGATTATAGCCTGTCCCTTCTGATTTTTGATATCCACGAATGCTCCTCTAAGGTTGCGCTACATTGTATTTCAAATGAATGCGAAGTTTCTAAATATCCTTTTAGTCGATAATTTTGTGTCCAAAATTGCGAAGTAGCCTGCACCTTTTCGAAATTCTTTTTAGCTAAGTAGACTGGGGCTATTTTTCGATCTTCTGCTCTGACCGCAAGCTTAGGTATCTTTGGGTTTTTCATTAGGAATTCAAAATCAGCCCACTTCAAGCTTTTAGTTTTGATTTCTTGTAGGGCTTTTTTAATTTTCATATAAGTGGAAAGAGTGCCAAAGTGAAGTTTAGCATTAGCAGTTTCAATCAAAGTCGTCTGTATCTGATCAAGCTTTTGTTGTTGTCTGCGAATGCTCATAATATCTTTCTTGGCATGTGCTGCCATCGGTATATTTAGTGTAGAGACTGCAATTGCCAGTCTTGCTTGGGCTGAAATCATCAAAACTCGAAGGAATCTGGCTTGCGGGTTCAGTGCAAAAAGCTTCTTAATCAAAGGTTCAACTTCTACTTGGGTTTTTAAACTTTCTAATCTGCAGATATGCGTCAGCTGCCTTCGATCTTGTATAAAATTAAGGGCAGAGCCAAAACAAATGGTAATCAGAAGAATCATCGACAACATCACCAGCCAAGTTACTAAAGTCTGCCCCTGACAATTATCGAATGGGCCAAGGAATGACTTTTTCCAAGTTGAAGCTTTGTCTTTCCAAAAATGGCAACGAATAACCAATCTTTCCATAAAGCTGATGCGTCCTTTTTTCTAAAACAAGTGATGATACTTTCAAATACTGTGCACCTTGCCTGATGACTTTTTCATACCGAAGTCTGCAAGTTTGAGCAGGGCTATCGCTCAAACAAATAACGGCGTCTTGCAACTGATAATCAATCCAGAATACAGACCAACCACTGCCGGCAGTCCAAATAACAGCACTAAAAATTGCAACACCTACTGGAAACGAATAAAGAGTTTCAAGTAAGGCTTGTCCCGAGCGATTTCGGATCACTTTCCACGGCTCGAGTTCGAGCTGTTTTGACCAGCACCCTTCATAAAATCTGAAAAGTCCCGTTTAGAATAATCATCGGTAGAAACCTTTTCTGTCGCGAGTTCGCCTTCGCCACCCAGTGCTCGTGAAACGTTCGCAAATTGGACACGGACGTTTTTACCAACGACTCTGATAACGGCCATTGAGCCCACTGCGATCAAGCAAACTAGAACAAGATATTCTATTAAACTTTGGCCGCGGCGATTTTTTAGAATTTTCATTTTGAACCTCGATTGTAGTGCAGAGGTTCACTTGCAAGATTTTAGACAAAATAAAACCCCGCAGGTGCGAGGTTTCATTTTCAAGATCCGGACTTAGTTAGCCGGATGTCGGAATAGCAAAAATTACTTTTTAGATTTCTTTTTCGCTGGAGCAGGTTTTGCTTTTTTAGCTGGCTTCTTAGCAGCGACTTTCGCGGGTGCAGCTTTTACAGCAGCTTTAGCTGTTGGTTTGGCAACAGCCTTCGGTGCAGGTTTAGCAGATGCCTTTGCAGCAAGCGCCGCTGGCTTCGCAGGTGCGGCTTTAACGGCAGCTACTTTTACAGGAACTGGCTTCGCAGCCGCTGGTCTTGTAACAACTTTTGCGGCTTCAGCAGCTTTATGTAAAGATTTTGTTTTCTTCGCAGCTTCGTTTGCCATGACTTTTTCCATGCGCGCTGCTTCTTTCGCGGCCTTCTTATCTAAAGCTTTCTTCGCCTTACGACTTTCGATGATTCGGTTAAGAATTTCGTATGCCTCTTTCTGTAAATCGTTTTCAAAGATAAAACGGTAGAATCCTTCGATCTCTGGGGATTGGCGGAATTTTTTGACTGATGTTGGTAAGCTATCTGAAGTTACGAAATCAATCGCCGAACCGTCTTTAGAGAGTTTTACTTTTTCGCCCATGAGTCCTCCTAGAGTGGATATGGGCGCACAATAGACAGCGAGGAGCTTTGGGTCAAGTATTCTTTTTTGAGTTAAATGATTGAATTCTTTCGGCAAAAAGCTATATCTGGAGAGAGGTTTTTGAATGCAAAATTTCTTGGTGTTAGACGGTAAAAAAGTAGCTCAGTCCGTGAAGGCAGAGCTTTTAAACGAAATGAATGAGTTTCAAGCCAAGTGGGGGCGCAAACCATCACTTCATGTCATGCTCGTCGGTGAAGACTCTGCCAGCAAAATTTACGTAGGCCACAAAGAAAAGATGGCAGCGGAACTTGGCTACAAGTCCGAAGTCTGGAGAATCCCTGAAACCATTACTCAAAAAGATTTAGAAACTCACCTTCAGAAATTAATCAAAGACCCGCTCGTTGATGGAATTTTAGTTCAACTGCCTTTGCCAAAACATTTGAACACCGAACGAATAATGCAAATGATTCCGTTTGATAAAGATGTCGACGGATTAACAGCAACTGCATTGGGCGCGTTGGCTGCTGGAAATGCGCCAGCTGTTTCTTGCACTCCTTCTGGAGTCATGGAAATTTTAAAGTTTTATAAAATCGATGTAAAAGGCAAGAATGCCGTTGTTATCGGGCGCAGCCAGATTGTTGGAAAGCCGATGGCGCTTTTACTTTTGAATGCAGATGCAACCGTCACGATTTGCCATTCAAGAACGGTGGATACTAAAACTCATACCTCGAAAGCTGACATCGTTGTCGTTGCAGCTGGCAAAAAGCATTTGTTGTCTGCAAAAGATTTTAAAGAAGGTGCTATCGTCATTGATGTTGGAATGCACAGAGACGAAAATAATAAACTTCAAGGTGACGTAAATCCCGAAGGATTGGAAAATCACGTCAAAGCTGCAACACCAGTTCCTGGCGGAGTTGGCCCCATGACCATCATGATGCTCATGAAAAATACTTTAAGATTAGCTGATTACAGGATGAAGCATGGTCACTGAAATTATTAAAAACGTTTGGTACGCAATTGGATTAAGCACAGAAGTTCCTTTGAAGAAAATGAAGTCATTTATTTTAGCAGGTGAGCCAATTGTTCTAACTCGAAAAGCAAACGGCGAAGTTTATGCGATTAAAGATATTTGTCCTCATCGTGGAATTCCACTTTCTTATGGTCAGGTCGTAAACGATCAAGTCGAGTGTCCTTATCACGGTTGGAAATTTAACTCGCAAGGTGTGTGTACAGAAATTCCATCACTTTGCGAAGGGCAGGATTTAGACTGCAGCAAAATTAAAGTAAAAAATTATCCGGTAATCGAAAAGCAGGGACTGATTTGGGTTTTCTTAAGCGATAAAGCTCAGCCACAGGATCCGGCGCTGGCGCCTCAGCCGCCGACGTTGCCAACTTTATCTATGGATGCAAAGCCTGGGATTGTTGAAGAAGCTTTGTTTCCTTGCCACATTGATCATGCGGTGATTGGCTTGATGGATCCTGCGCATGGACCCTATGTTCACAAGTCTTGGTTCTGGAGATCTTCAAAGTCTGCTTACGAAAAGCGCAAAAAGTTTGCACCGGTTCCATTTGGTTTTCAAATGGTGAAGCATCAGCCCTCAAAAAATTCAAAGGCCTATAAAATTTTAGGCGGGCAGCCAACAACTGAGATTACATTTTCACTTCCAGGCGTGCGGGTCGAGCACATTCAAATCGGTGAACGGCATGTTTACAATTTAACAGTTCTATCGCCCTTGAGCGAAAATCAAACGCGGGTGATTACGCTTCTCTACTGGGAAATGCCTTGGCTTAGTGTTGTGAAGCCACTTGTAAAAGTATTTGCACATAAATTTCTTTATCAAGATATGGAAGCCGTCAGTAAGCAACAAGACGGATTGAAGTACGATCCTTCTCTTATGCTGATCAAAGACGCCGATACGCAAGCAAAGTGGTACTACGCTTTAAAAACTGAGTGGCAAAATCATTTAGCTGAAAAAAGAATTTTTCTGAATCCAGTTAAAGAAGCTGAATTAAGATGGAAAAGCTAAAGATTTTTAGCTTTCTTTTTTTTCTATTATCTCAAGTTGTATGGGCCCAAAGTTTAGAAATTATTAAAACTCAAAAATTTGAAGGAACAGAAAGATTTAAGTCGCATCGTTACGGTGGGATTTCGGGTCTTTCTTTCTCAGATGGATTTCTTTGGGCGGTAACCGATGACCGCGGACAATTTGGCTCGCCTCGAATGTATAAACATTCGTTTAAAAATAATTCACTTAAAATTGAGTCTGAAATTCCGATCAAGGAACCAAAGGGTACTCCGGTCGTCGATTATGAAGCCATCTACCGATTTAAAGACGAAAAGTTTCTAATTTCTTCTGAAGGTGATTTTAATAAAAAGCCCAGAGTTTTTCCATTCATAAAATTTTGGACCGAATCTGATAAATGGAAAAACGAACTTTTAATCCCTGAACAATTTTTTCCTGAAAAGATCGGAATGCAGACAAAAGGACTTCAGAATAATTCAGCTTTTGAAGCGATGACAGTAAGTCCTGATGAATTGTCTATTTACTTGATGTCTGAAGTGGCGCTTTATCAAAATCAAAAGTCAGAAATTGAGTTTTTAGAGTACGAGGCAGCTGGAGCTGAATGGAAATTTAAATCTCGAAAAGCTTATATACGGGATGTGGCTCCTGAAGGAGCTTTCGAAGTCATGCGGGGGATCAGCGACATTCTTTACTGGAAAAAAGACTATCTACTAGTTCTCGAGAGAACTGTCAGAGTCGGCAAGGGTCGGGCAGTGACTTTTGGGGCTGAACTTTTTTCAGTGAATATCCAGGATTTAAAGAAGAAAAAACTTTTCACTTTTGACAAGGAATTGGCAGCCAACTGGGAGGGTCTCGCGTGGGGTCCTGATCTTTCCGATGGACGAAAACTTTTGATCTTGGTATCAGACAACAACTTCGAAAGAGCGACGCCAACTCAATACTTGTTTCTGGCCTTTAAAGAGGAAAAACCGTGACCGTTTGGACCCTAAAAAAAGACGCAAATTACAGAATTAAATTACAACACCCATGGATCTATCGAGACGAGCTCAAGCAGGCTCCTGAATTGCCTTACAAAGGCGCTCCAGTCGAACTTCGTTCTGAAGCGGGTGATGTGCTGGCGCGTGGTTATGGGAATCTGCACTCAAAGTTAGCTTTCAGAGTGTTAAGTTTCGGTAGCTTTACGGGTAATCCAACAAGTCAGGAATTCGTACTTTATAAATTAACGAATGCCTGGAAAACTCGAAAGCGACTTGGTTTTAAAGGCAGCTTTAGACTTTGTTTCGGCGAAGGCGATGGTCTGACAGGTCTTGTGATTGATTACTACAAAGTTGATTTAGAAAATCCAGTTCAAGTATTGGCTTGCCAGATTTTAACTGCCGGCCAAGAAAATATCTTCAGAGCTTTTCCTGAACTTTTAAAAACTCTTATTGCCCGGGCAAATGAACAAGGCTTAACGGACATTCCTTGGGACCGAACAGCAGTGATTTATCGAAATGATGTTAAAGTTCGTGAACACGAAGGTTTAAAAAGAGAAGAGTCTCGCTTCATTCAGAACCTAAAAGATATTGATTGGACCCATGTGCCGGTTATTTTGAATTCTTGGAACTGGAATGAAACTGTTAAAGTTTACTGCGATCTCTATCAGGGGCAAAAAACCGGACTCTTCTTAGATCAGTCTTATAATATTCACGCTGTCTTAAGTTTTTTAACAAAGTTTAATGATAAGAAGAAAATTAGAATTTTAGATATCTGCTGTTACGTAGGCCATTGGTCAGCGCAGTTTTCACATTGGGCTAAAACAAACAATGTGGAGTTAGAAATTGATCTGCTGGATATTTCCGAATCCGCATTAAAGTTTGCGCAAGAAAATGCAAAAGCAAATGGTCACGCAAAAGTGAATGCAATTAAGCAAGATGCTTTAGAAGACTGGCCATTAGATGAAAAAGCTTATGATGTCGTGATCTGCGACCCGCCAGCTTTTGTTAAATCAGTGAAAGATAAAGATAAAGGTTTAGGCGCTTATGTTCGCTTAAATACAGAATCAATCAAGCGGGTAGCAAAAGGTGGCATCCTTGTCACATGCTCTTGTTCTGGAATTGTTGAGCGTCTTGATTTTGAAAATGCAATTCAGAAAGGCTTTCTAAGAAGTGAACGCCAGGGGCAATTGTTACTTCGTGGTGGCAATGCGTGGGATCACCCAGCGCGACCGAATTTTCCAGAAGGTCAGTATTTGAAAATGAATACTTACTTAGTCGATTAATTCGTTTCAGGTCTTTTCCAGATCACTTTATTATTCTTCACAATTCGCACAATCATACTGCCTGTGGTCCACGGGCAGTACTGACCTAACTTAAGCCAGTCTTTTAAATTTGTTTCAACATCTTGAAGGCGCCCATCGCAAGCTTCGGTCGCGAAATCATTCCATCTAACGGTATGGCTAATGAATCTAAAATTAAAATGATGAAGCTTTGTAGGCTTTGTTTGTGTGATTTCACCTATAACTAAGCCGATTTTAGGATTACCTTTTGGATCTAGTTTGATTCCGTTTCGAATATAAGATTCAAACATCCGGTAGCCGCGAGGATTAAAATTGCTTGTTACATCAACTCTGAATTGTTTTTTCCGATTGTCGACATCAGCCAGGTAAATCCGGTACTGAGTTGCTTTGGGCCTCGCCAAAGTATTTGTGAAAGCCTCATGCGAGGGAGTTTGCGCTAGGGCAGAATTAAAATTTAGGAAAAACAAAATTGATATCAACATAGCTAAATTATGTGCCTCTAAATTTTTAAGAGGCAGCGAATCGAATTTGTTTTGCCGGAATACATGGAGTTTAGCTTTTAGAGGCTCTGCTCGCAACCGCCTCGATGTAAGCGATAAAATCCGGGTCCTCACCTTGTAAAAGTTCAGGCAAGGCTTCGCGGAAGTCTTTGCGTTTACACCAGAATTTAATGTAATCGTCCCACGTTGCCCAGAGGCGTTGATTTTGTTTATTCATATCTTCTTCGTAAACCAAGATGAAAGCTCGTTCAAAAAGTGAAACTAAAAGATCATAAATAATAAGCTTTCGTTCCTTCTGCTCATCGGAAAGTTGTTCATGTGGTAGAGGTTTTGACATAAGTGCGAGGTCTGCATTCTCGAGCAAAATTTTAGAGAAATCCGCGTACTCATCAGTTAGCTGTTGGTAGATTTCTTCCTCTTCATTTTGTCGTTCTTTTCTTTGTTCAAGATAGAAGACAACGATTGCAAACGGCAAAGCTACCACTGTAACCACGTAGCTCGAGATTTCCCAAAAATCTCCTAGGAAGAACCAACTAAAATCCATTTACATCACTTTCTTGTGCTGTGCTTTCAGCACTCAATACAGTGTCTCATTTTAGGACGAAATTTCCTTTCTGCCA